>NZ_DLHL01000029.1 GCF_002483225.1 Gemmatimonas sp. UBA7669
GCCAGCTTTTTCAGCATCCTGCTAGAGGCGGCGGCGCTCGTGAGTCGCCCGATGTTGCTCGCCGGTGATGCGGAGCTCGCAGCGGCAGACGCCAGCCGCACGCTCGCGTACCGCGAGCTGTTCCCCGATGTCGAAATCGGGCTGCAATACGGACAACGAGCCGGGGCGATGGGGCCGGAACGGATGGGGAGTCTGATGTTGGGCACCTCAGTACCCATCTTCGCGCGCCAGCGCCAGCTCCCAATGCGCGCCGAGGCGGATGCAATGCGAGAGATGGCCGCCGCCGACCTGCGTGCGATGCGCGCCGAGACCCGCGCCCTGCTTGGGGCGGCATACGCCGAATGGCAGCGCGCGCGCAACCTCCAACGGCTGTACCGCAGCACCGTGCTCCCCCAAGCCCGCGCGTCGGTAGAGGCCGCGCTGGCGTCGTATCGAGTCGGTGGCGTGAACCTGATGACGCTGCTCGACAACCAAGCGACTGTGAATCGCTACGAGCAGGAACTGGCGGCCCTAGAAGCGATGGAAGGAATGGCACTTGCGGAGCTTGAGATGCTGATGGGGCGTGAACTCTTCGACGCAAATCGTCGTGCCGACTCACCGAGGGAGCAAGAATGACGGAGTCAACCACAGGTATGTCGTGGCGGGGCTTCATTGCGGCCGCCGCCGTGCTCGCTGCCACCGCCGGAGTGGCGTGGTTTGCCACGCGCGGTTCAACGGACACGGCGGAGTCCGGCGGTCACGCGCACGGCGCAGGCGCACCAGTCGGGGTGGGCGGCCCGGTGATGCTCGACTCCGCGCAGGCCGCGCGGATAGGCGTGACGTTCGCGGTCGCGCAGCGCAGTCCGATCGTGCGGGAGTTGCGGAGTGTAGGGCAGGTGACGTTCGACGAGACGCGCGTCCGAACCGTGAGTCTCAAATTCGATGGCTGGGTGGAGCGGCTCTATGTGGACTTCACCGGCCGCGCGGTGCGTGCCGGCGAACCGCTGCTCGTCACCTACGCGCCGATGCTGGCCAGCGCGGAGGAGGAACTGGTGTTGGCGCACCAGTTGGTGCGCGATGTGCAGGGCGCCGACAGTGCCACGCGACGCGGCGCCGAGCGGATGCTGATCGGCGCGCGGGAAAGACTGCGCAATTGGGACGTACCCGCCGAGGAAATCGCACGCGCGGAGGAGTCGGGCGAGAGCCGCCGCACGTTGGAGATTCGGGCGCCCTACGACGGCGTGGTCATCGAGAACCTCGTGAACGAAGGCCAGCGCGTGATGGCGGGCGATCCACTGCTGCGCATTGCAGAGCTGCGTCGGGTGTGGGTGGAGGCAGAAGTGTTTGAGCAGGATGTCGCACTCGTACGCCTCGGGCAGCGCGTGACGGTGGAGCTCGACGCGTTCGCGGGCCGCCCGCGCTCCGGACCGATCGTCTTCCTGCAACCCACGGTGGATCCGGAGACGCGAACGCTGCGCGTGCGCGTGGAGCTCGATAACGCCGACGGCCAGCTACGCCCTGGGATGTACGCGACCATCCGCGTGCGGGCGACGGGTTCCGGGGCTGTGGTGCACGTGCCCCGTTCCGCCGTGCTTTCCACTGGACGCCGTGACATCGTATTCGTGCGGATGGACGACGGAATGCTCGAACCGCGGCAGGTGGTGCTCGGCATTGCATCCGACGATCGCGTGGAGATTCGGTCGGGCCTTGCAGTGGGCGAGACCGTCGTCGCGTCCGCGACGTTCCTTGTGGACGCGGAGTCGAATCTGGGCGCGGCGCTCGGCGCGATGGCGGGCATGCCGGGAATGGAAGCGCCGACACCGAGCAAGTCGGTGCCGCCGCCTCCGTCCGCTCACGATCACTGAGGCGCCGCGCGATGCTCAAACGAATCATCGAGTGGTCGGTCCGGAACATCTTCCTCGTGACGCTTGCGACGGTGGCTGCCATCGGGGGCGGTGTCATCGCGCTGCAGCGCACGCCGCTCGAGGCCCTGCCCGACTTGAGCGACGTACAGGTCATCATCCAGACCGAATACAGCGAGCAGGCGCCGCAGATTGTCGAGGACCAGATCACCTACCCGATTGCGGCCGAGATGCTGAAGGTGCCGGGGGCGGAGGTGGTGCGCGGGTACTCGTTCTTCGGCGTCTCGTTCGTGTACATCATCTTTGACGACGACACCGACCTCTACTGGGCCCGTAGTCGTGTGCTCGAGTACCTGAATGGTCTCAAGGGTCGTCTCCCGGCGTCCGTGTCGCCGACGCTAGGTCCAGACGCCACCGGACTCGGCTGGGTGTATCAGTACGCGCTCGAGGACACCACCGGCCGCCTCGACCTATCTGAGTTGCGAGCACTGCAGGATTGGTATCTCCGCTATGAGCTCACCGCCGTGCCCGGCGTCTCGGAGGTCGCTACCGTCGGGGGCTACGAAAAGCAGTACCAAGTGGATCTCGACCCCGCGAAGCTTCTCGCGTATGGCATTCCCGTCACTCGGGTGATGCAGGCCATCCAGACATCGAACGCCGACATCGGCGCGATGGTCGTCGAGCTATCCGAGCGCGAGTATATGGTGCGGGGCTTGGGGTACCTCAAGTCGCTGCGTGATATCGAGAACATCGTCGTCGGGGCGACGGATCGCGGGACGCCGATCCGCGTGGCCGAGGTGGGCCGCGTGTCGGTCGGGCCGGCCGTGCGTCGCGGCGTCGCCGAGCTCGACGGTCGTGGAGACGCGGTCGGCGCCATCGTCGTGATGCGCTTTGGCGAGAACGCACTCGCAACGATTGCACGCGTCAAGGAGCGCATTGCGCAGGTGGCGCCGGCGTTGCCGCCCGGCGTCGTCCTGCGGCCCGTGTATGACCGCAGCGACCTCATCGAGCGGGCAATCTCGAACCTGCGCGTCAAGTTGATTGAGGAGAGCCTCGTCGTCGCGCTGGTCTGCATTGTCTTCCTGCTGCACGCCCGCTCGGCTCTCGTGGCGATCATCACGCTGCCTGTCGGCATCCTGCTGGCGTTCATCGCGATGCGCTACGTCGGCGTTGGTGCCGACATTATGTCGCTCGGCGGCATCGCGATTGCCATTGGCGCGATGATTGACGCCGCGATCGTGATGATCGAGAATCTGCACAAGCATCTGGAGCGTGCCATCGTTGCGCGCGAGCAACCGGGCGCGGTGGAATCGCGCTGGCTCGACACGGGCACGCTCACGCGCGCCGAGCGTTGGCAGGCGGTGGTCGAGTCGGCGCAGGAAGTGGGGCCCGCGCTCTTCTTCTCGTTGCTCATCATTACCGTCTCGTTCCTGCCCGTCTTTGCGCTGGAGGGGCAAGAAGGCCGGCTGTTCTCGCCGCTCGCATACACTAAGACGTTCGCAATGGCGGCGTCCAGTTTACTGTCTGTGACGCTGGTACCCGTGGCGATGGGCCTGTTTGTACGTGGACGCATCTACCGGGAATCGGCCAATCCCGTCAATCGATGGCTGATGCGTGCGTATCACCCGCTCATCACGTTCGTGCTGCGGCATCGCTGGCCGGTGGTGATCGCTTCGGTAGCGGCAGTGATTCTGACGTGGATACCGTGGTCGCGGATTGGCAGTGAGTTCATGCCGAGATTGGAAGAGGGTACGGTGCTCTACATGCCGACGACCTTGCCCGGCGTGAGCGTGGCGCGTGCGCGTGAGCTGCTCGGCATGCAAGCCGATATCATTCGGACGTTTCCCGAAGTGGCACACGTGTGGGGGAAGGCGGGTCGGGCGAACACGGCCACTGATCCCGCCGGGCTCGATATGATCGAGACAACCATTACGCTGCGCCCTCAAGAGGAATGGCGCGCGGGGATGACCTACGACCGGCTCGTTGCTCAGATGGATTCTGCGCTGCGCGTCCCTGGCGTGACGAATGCGTGGACGATGCCGATCCAAGGCCGCAACGATATGCTCGCTACCGGCATCCGCACACCAGTGGGCATTAAGGTGTTTGGTCCTGATCTCGCGGAACTGGAGCGGCTCGGTCGCGAGATTGAGCAGGCGGTGCGAATGGTGCCCGGCACCCGCAGTGCGTTCGCTGAGCGCGCAGTGAGCGGCTATTACCTCGACATAGACATTGATCGGCAGGCGGCTGCGCGCCACGGACTCAACGTCGGCGACGTGCAAGCGGTCATCGCGACCGCGATTGGCGGCATGACAATCACGCAGACGGTCGAGGGAAGGCGCCGGTTTGGCGTGCGGGTGCGGTATCCGCAGGAACTGCGGGACTCGCCGGAGCGCTTGGCGTCGGTGCTCGTGCCCGTTGCGCACGGAGCTGGCGGATCCAGCGCCGCTGCGAGTGGAGGAATGGGCGGGATGGGAGCAGAGAACGGCGGAGGCGGCAAGAAGCCTGCGCAGGTGCCGCTGGGCCAGCTGGCGCGCATTACGCCCGTCGCGGGTCCAATGGTGGTCCGCACCGAAGGCGCGATGCCCACGGCGTGGGTGTACGTGGACGTCGTGGACCGCGACATCGGTAGCTATGTCGCGGAGGCGCAGCGTGCAGTGTCCGAACAGGTCACTCTCCCCACAGGCTACTCCGTCGTATGGAGCGGACAGTACGAGTATATGCAGCGCGCGAAGGAGCGGATGAAGCTCGTCATTCCGGCAACGCTCGCGCTGATCTTCCTGTTGCTGTACCTGAACTTCGGCAACGTCAGCGAGGCGCTCATCGTGATGCTCTCGCTGCCATTCGCGCTCGTGGGTGGGCTCTGGTTCCTCTGGGCACTGGGCTACAACTGGTCCGTGGCAGTGGCAATCGGGTTCATCGCCCTAGCTGGCGTGGCCGCAGAGACGGGCGTGGTGATGCTTATCTATCTCGATCACGCGTGGCAGGCACGCACCGCGGACGGGAGGCGCGCGACCCTCGAGGAGCTGTACAGCGCCGTCATCGAGGGAGCGGTGGAGCGCGTGCGTCCGAAGATGATGACTGTCACAGCCATTATGGGCGGCCTACTCCCACTCCTGTGGGGGACGGGCGCCGGCGGGACAGTCATGCGGCGCATCGCGGCGCCGATGATCGGCGGGATGGTGTCAAGCACGGTGCTGACATTGCTCGTCATCCCGGCGGTGTACTCGTTGTGGAAGGAGCGAGAGGTGCTCGCGGATCCCGGAGCGACCCGAGCAACGGAGGCGCGATGATGCCATCGGCGTCAACCTGAGAACGTCTGGTAGCGGTACAACCATCGCGGGCTGGAGAATCTGGCACTTACACAAGAGAGGAGACAATGCGACACAAAGTGTGGTCACTCATCGGCGCCTGCGCCGTCACTCTCGTCGGCGCAACACTCGACGCACAAACGATTGACTCGGCTCAAGTGCGTTTTCAATAGGCGAGTGCGATTCAATACCTGCGTCCGCAGGATAAGCGCGGCCTCAATCTGTTCGAGACTCCCAAAGTTGCGGGTGCCGAGTATCGAGGCTTTGCGCTGCAGTGGGGCGCCGCGTTCACGCAGCAGTTCCAAGCACTGTCACACGAGAACACGGCTGACTCCGTCGCGGTAGCGGCCGTCGCTCCGACCCCAGGCAATGCTGGCAGCGCCGCCATCGCAAACCGCAATCGATTGATGAAAATTGGCAACGGATTCAACAACGCCACGGCTAACATGTATCTCCACGCGCAACTCGCACCAGGAGTTCGCGTGCAGTTGACTAGCTATCTCTCAGCGCGTCGGCACAACGAGACGTGGGTGAAAGACGGCTTCTTGCAGATCGACGAGTCGCCGATTGATGTGCCGCTTCTCAACGCGATTATGGAATACACCACGCTGAAAATCGGACACTTTGAGATCAATTATGGTGATTTTCACTTCCGGCGCACGGACAACGGGCAGGCGCTTTACAACCCATTCGTCGGAAACCTGATTCTCGATGCCTTCACGACGGAAGTTGGTACCGAGGCAATCGTCCAAAAGAATGGAGTGTTTGGTGTTGTGGCGCTCACCAACGGCGAGATTCGAGGGAACATTCAGCGGCCCGACAGTCGCGAACCCGCACTGATGCTCAAGGCGGGATTCGACCGTCAGCTCAGCGACGATCTCCGCGTGCGACTCTCGGGATCGTACCGGACCCAAAAGGGAGCAATCAGCAATTCATTCTACAGCGGAGACCGTGCGGGATCACGCTACTACTTCGTGCTTGAGAACTACGTCGCAACCGAATCGGCGAATCCGACGTCTGGTCTGTTGAATCCGGGATTCAGCGACGCAGTGTCCGCGGTGATGCTTAATCCGTTCGTGAAGTATCGTGGGCTTGAGTTCTTTGGCGTCTACGAGCAGGCGACGGGGCGCGGACAAGAAGTGGGAGGTGTTGCACCGCCGGAGCGAGATATAAAGCAGCTAATGGGGGAGGTGCTCTACCGCTTCCTGCCAGGCGAGAAGCTGTTTGTCGGCGGGCGATGGAATACGGTCACAGGCGACCTAGGCGGTGCCAGCACCGACATCACGGTGACACGCACAAACTTCGGTGGTGGCTGGTGGATCACGCCGAGCCTGCTGCTCAAGGCTGAATATGTGAATCAAACGTACGACGGCTTTGCGACGACAGACATTCGCAATGGAGGAAGGTTTCGCGGATTGATGCTTGAAGCGGTGACGGCATTCTAGCGTCGTCGGGACGGCGGCCGAGCGCGGAAGGAGCGTGCTCGGCCGCACTCGTTGCTGGTCGTGCCGTCCGAGGTCCGTAGTGGTAGCGTGCGCAGTTGGCGCCTACCGCTGCTAAGTCTGGAAGAGCACTGAGTACTTCAGGCTTTGAGACGAGATCCTGTTAGCGGAGCGCGCGGCTCGGCATAACGTCAGCTTGTGCTGTGGACGCTCATATAGGAAGGGTTGGGCGGGGTGGCCGCAACAAGCCCGGGTCATCACGGCCACCCCGCCCAACCCACTCCGCATCCGCGGCCAGCGGCAGCAAGCGTCGTTATGCGGCACTTTCGCTGCGCGCCGGACTGCTCGCGACTTGACTCTATACCAAGGTATAGGGTTAATAATGTTGCATGGAACCTCCACTGCGCATCGGGGCGCTCGCGGCCGCGGCGGGTGTCGGCGTGCAGACGCTGCGGTACTATGAGCGCCGAGGTCTGCTGAAGGCCAAAGGGCGGACCGCTAGCGGGTATCGCGAGTACGCCGCCGACGCGGTCCGTCGGGTGGTGTTCATTCGGCGCGCCCAGTCGATGGGTTTCACGCTCGACGAGATTCACCACCTGCTTGCGTTGCGCGTACAGACAGCGCGCCGATGCGAACCCGTCAAGCGGTCCGCTGCCCAGGCTCAGGAGCGCGTCCGCGAACGACTGGTGGCGCTGCAACGGATGGACACGATTCTCGCGCGACTGATTCGCGCGTGTGATGCACGGCAAGTCACCGAGGAGTGCCCCATTCTCGAGGCGCTCGAACCTGATGGGAGGATGTAAGGATGCGCATCGATTTCCTGTACTTCGAAGGGTGTCCGCACGCCGCGCCCGCGCGCCAGCGGCTTCGGGAGGCGCTGGCAACCGTAGGGGCTGCGCCAAACTGGAGCGAGTGGGACACGGAGAACGCCTCGACGCCAGAGGCATTCCGGGGCTATGCGTCCCCGACGATTCTGATCAACGGCATGGATGTGGAACGGAAAGCCCCAACGAGCGGCGCGGGCTGCGCCGTCGGCGGCGGCCCCAGCATGGACGCATTGCGCGCGGCACTAGCGGCGGTGCGCCAATGAGGGCGGGGATGCGTGATGCGGCGGCGGTGGTAGGTGCTGTGCTCGCGGCACTGTGTTGCGCCGGCACGCCCGTCGTTATCGCCGGATTGACGGCGCTTGGGCTTGGGTTCCTGCGGCGCGACGGGATCCTCTGGCCGGTGATGCTGTTGGCACTCGCCATCGCAGTCACGGGATTCTGGCAAGGCGCGCGTTCACACGGACGCTGGGGACCGCTCGTCGTTGGGGGACTGGGCGCCGTCTCGCTGGCCAGCGGCGTGATTCTCGTACACGGATTCCCAGCCATGCAGATGATCTACGGCGGCGGTGTAGCGTTGCTCGCCGGGGCGGCTTGGAACGGTATCGCGCGACGGAACTGTGCAACCATGAACGCGCGCGAGTCCGCATAACGAGACTTTGCCTGCGAGAGAACACTGCACGCAGGTCTTTGTACAGCGGACCACAGCAGTATAGCTCGCGAAACATCCGTCGGCATCCAATTTTGGAAGCTCCAAGTATCCGGACGTTTGCGCCCCTCGATTGCCGGGCTCATCCGTAGACAATCCCTGCACTGTACGCTGCTTTGTCAGATGAAACTCGTTTGCGCCGCGCGCGGCACTCAAAACCAACCGCCATTCCGCACTCAGTGGACACCGTACGCCGAGCCCGCTACGGTCAGGAAGGCACGTCCAGATTTCGGCGGTCGACACGCTTGGGGGTGCCTCAACGACACTTTGCAGCCACAGGCTTGCACGCACCGGATGCTATTGATCCAGATCCCACGTCGCCCCACTAGTTCTTGTGCCGAAACGTGATCCGCCCCCGCGAGAGATCATAAGGCGACACTTCCACCGTCACGCGATCGCCGGCCAATACACGAATGCGATTGCGGCGCATGTTGCCCGCCAGCGTGGTGAGCACCTCGTGTCCACTCGGCACGGTCACACGAAACGTGGCACTCGGCAGCACTTCCGTGACGGTTCCTTCGAGCTCGATCGCGTCCTGCTTCCCCATGGGTAGATTCAGTGGCGCTGTGTCAGCATGGTCTCGCCGGCACGGGGGTCGCGCCAGCCCGGTGCGCAAAAATCTACGACGTTTTGTGGACGTGGCCAGCGGCCCGTTCACTGGGGACAGGACGTGACGCAGCAGATCATGGTGGCAGGGCCAGGGTGGCTGGGTGGCGCGGCGGCCGAGCAGTGGGCAGAGGCCGGTCACCAGGTGTGGGCGCTCAGACGAAGCAGCGGCCCCGCCCCGTCGGGGTGCATTGGCCTGGTCGGCGACCTGTCCCAGCCGCAACCCGCGGCAGACTGGCCGCGCCGTATTGACCAACTGGTGGTGGCCGTGCCGCCGTCGGCCGCCACCGCCGGTGGGCGCAGCTATGCGGCCACGGCGGTCGCCGCGGCGTCCCTCGCGAGCAGCCTCGGCGCCGGCCACCTGACCTGGATCTCGAGCACCGGCATCTACGACCGCCACGATGGGTCCCTGGTGGACGAGTCCACGCCCATACACGCCGAGGCCAGTGAACGCGTGCGCACATTGTGGGAGGCCGAGCAGGCGCTCATGGCACGCGATGACTCGACCCTGGCCGTGACGATTCTGCGTGCATCGGGGCTCTATGGACCGGGCCGCGATCCGGCGCGTCGCTACACGCCAACTCTCGCCGACCCCGATCGCTGGACCAACTTCGCATGGCGTGACGATGTCATTGCGGCCATCGAAAAGGTTGGCTTTGTGGCCCCCGCCGGTGCGCGCGGCTGCTACAACTGCAGCGACGGCCACTCCATGCGCGCAGGCGACATCGTGCGGGCCCTGCACGGCGTGTGGCCCGAGCCTTCAGAGGCCAACGCCTCAGGTGCGATGCGCACATCCAATCAGCGGGTGTCCGCCGCCGCGTTGCGCGCAGCGGGATGGCAGCCGCGCATGCCTACGGTGCTGCACGGGCTTGCCGCGCTGGGACATGCGGTGCAGCACCCTGATCGTGAGACAGGGAGCGGCCAATGAGCCAGATGCCCTATGGCCCCAATACGCCGGCCGTCCGTCGCTTCCTGGTGGACTTTGCGGGCCTCAGTCAATCCGATCGTGCCAACGTGGTGTCGCGCTACACGCAGTTGTCTGCGGACAATGCGTGGCAGCAGGCCGAGCGCGAACTCGGTCGTGTCATTGTGGCCAGTGGCCGCGAGTCCGCGCAGCAGGCACTGGCCGGTCCGCTCTTGCAACTGGTGCGTCGCGCGGCACCCGCCGCTGCAGCAGACAGCACACAAGACGAAGCGCCGGAACTCGACGACGTGGCCGAGGCGACCTTGGCTGCGCTGCTCACGCTGCTTGCGCAGGACCTGTTGAGCGTTGAGCAGCGGCGCACACTGCTCGCGCCGTTTGCGGATGTGCTGCCGGCCTGGCGTACGTTCGGGTGAACGGGAACAACCTAAGCGAGCCCGGCCAGTGCCGCCCGAGGAGATCGCCAGCACGGGCGCTGCCGCCGCTTTAGTGCGGACAGAAACAGGTCGCCCGTGGCAACCAAATAGGGAAGCGCAATCGCTGTGCCACAGTCTGCCGCACCTCTTCAACAGTTGGGAGAAGGGACACTGGTGCCGCTCGCAGCTTGGGCCTGCGGTTCGTCGGGAACTTCAGAAAGATTGGCGTTGCCGCCAACCGACAGACTCGCTTGAACCACCTCAAGCCTTGAGGGCTACGCGGAAGCAGCTGTAGATTTCGACGGCGTCAAGGATAGTCGGTTGAAATCTTGGCTGAGGTATTTGCGATGAACTATCGCCTTAGGTGGGTGGGGAAAAAGCATTTCGTGGTTTACCTTCGCAAATGAGGGGTGGATGCTTGTACCAATGAGTTCTTGTCCGGTGGACGATAGCGCAGAATGGGCCAGTATCGTTGCGTCATCCTCTCCGCTTCCGGCCCATTGGAAAACTATCGATCTCACCTTGAGCCAGCGACGGGCAGCCCTTCTACTCGGCCTAAAGGACTCGGACGTTCTTCGAGGATGGCTACGCGAGCGAAACCTACCGCCCTACCTTACGCTACGGAATTGGTATTATGTGACTCTGCTTGTCGAACAGGCTGAGCGCGGCTCGCTTGCACAATGGGCGCTCGATCGACACCACGACCCAGCGACGTACTACCGTTTCGTGGAGCGAACGACAAGCACAAGCTGGACGATCATCCGCGATGAAGGACTTGATGCGATCCGACGTCGTGCTCTGCACGTTTGGCGTCCATGGCGAAGGAATTGAGACAGAACTGCCCGTGTCTACCGTTCAGTATGACTCCATGCAGTCATAGATAGGTTGATCGACTGTAGGTAACTTCTCACCAAGGTCGCATCTTGCAGCGATGTTGTGATGGCGGCCACCGACTGCAGCGTCGCCGGTGGTGGCAGTCATGAGAGGCCCGAGCATCACTACTCCCATGAGTTGGCACCCATGCTTTGAGGAAGCGGAAGTGATGTGGCGAACTGGTCTTGATCGGTATCGAAACACGCGTGAAACGACGACAGAATCTGCCAGCTTAAAGCTAGCGAGATTCCTTCTCATTGCGGCATTATCGATCGAAACGGCATGCGCATCGGACACCAATGCTTCGATCTCAAGTAATGCGGCTCGGCCACCTGCTTCTCCTTCCCAGGTGTCGGCGAAGCAACTGGAGCTAACTCGGCTGGAGGGCGTTGGCTTGGATTCATTCCCTACGCCGCGCTCAGTTGTGATGGTCTCGGACTCTGCGGCGTGGGCCGCCTTCGGTCCGGGAAGACCGGTGTACGAGCTCAGCGCTAGGTCGGACTATCGGGCGGTGGGCAGTTCCCGTGACACTGGCTACACGGGACTCTTTTCGCATGAAGATCAGGTGTACGCGCTTCGATCGTCATCTGTTCTTCGCTATGACGATCGACAAAGCGCGTTTGTACCGCTGCTCCAACTGCGATCCGCTGTTGTAGCTGGCGCTGCTTCCGATGCCGCCATTTGGATCGTGGTCCGGTCCGGTAGCACCTATGATCTCCACAGGTTTCCACGCCAACGCGATGGGTCTGTCTTGAGCCAATCAGCTCACGTAGCAAAGTACTTCGGCCCAGTTTCGGTATTGGCACTTGCTGACGGAACGGTTCTGGTTGGGGACACGCGAAGTCCCTATTTGGTTCGCCGACTGAACGAACAGGGGGATAGCACAGGGGTACTCCAATCAACACCGGTCCCTCAAGATTCGATTGCTGTAGTTGACGCTCGCTCGGTAGTATCTGTTGGAATGGTTGAACTTGAGGGAGGAGACTGTTTGCAGGTGTTTGCGGACCTGCGATCGGACACGCGTTGGCTCGTCGTACATCCGAGCATCGGGCCCGCGCGGAGAAAACAACTGAACGTACCAATCGGGTTCACGCACTCAAGACCACGATCTGCACGCATCGTTGGGGTTGATGACTCACCAGGGCGGCGGGAAATCGCCTTCTTTCGCTGGAGCACATTAACGAGTAACCGACAGGAGGAGCAGTGAAACGTTTCCGCTTCCCGATCGCGGCGATGAGCGCGGCGCTCGTCGCCTTTTCTGGACTTTTCACCTCGACGTCAGCGCAGGTCCTTCCGGGCGGGTCGTGCATCACCTGCGTCAACATTGCACCCGGGTACCAAGACTGCGCCCAAGGAACCGACGGTGCCGAGTGTATCATCTTTTTCTATGACGAAGCCCGGTGGTGCAACTGGTCTGGCGCATGTACGTCGGGAGATTTTGATGCTCTCGATTTGACCGCCGCCGGTACATTTGTCGCCGATCAGACTATCTATCGGTCGGACGGTGTTCTGGTGTCGCGATGTGGGGGCTACGTGGTTGACCACGCAGAGTCACGGGCTCATGCTGGCAAGTTGACGACTGGCGACCTGCAATCGCTAACCCTTTAGCAGGATGCTGAAAAAGCTGG
>NZ_DLHL01000030.1 GCF_002483225.1 Gemmatimonas sp. UBA7669
GAGGCTGGTATCGGCCGCCGTTGCAGCCCCGGCCGGCCTTGCCGACCCGGCGCCCGGGGCGGGGCGGGTGCCCGGGGGGGTGGGGCTGGCGGCCGTGCTGTCGGCGGCGGGTGACGTGGGCGGCCCGCTGGCCTGCTCGATGAGGGTGCCCATGAGGCCACCACGGCGGCTGTCGATCCATTGCTGGACCTTGCCGATGGCCTCAGGGAACTCCCGTTGCAGCTGCTTCCCCTGCTCCAGCAACGTGGGGGCGGTCAGGGACAGCACGCCAAAGATGCCGCCCAGGGTGGTGAGGACAATGAGCGCTGACGCGATGCCCCGGCGAATGCGAAAGCGCTCGAGATAGTCCACCCCGCGCCCAACGGCCAGTCCGAACAGGGTGGCCAGAAAGACGAGAATGACGAGGGACCGAACGGACCAGAAGAGCTGCATGCCGAACCAGACGGCCAACGCGATGGTGGCAGCGCGCACCAGGTCGCCCGATCGCCATCCGCGGCGCTCGGGGGGCAGGGGAGAGGGCAGCAGGGATTCGTCGAGTGGCGGCATGTGACCAAGGTAGCGTCAGGCAGCGTGTTGCGGGTGCCCTCCGCCCTGCCCTCTGGTGTACCTTATGTCACACATGTCCGCAACCGCCCCACTTTATCTCGATACGCCCGAATCGGTGGACCGCTTTCTCAGCGGCCTGTCGGGTGTGTCGGCCATCGCGCTCGACACCGAAGGGGCCAGCTTCCATCGCTTCGTCGACCGCATCTATCTGCTGCAGCTCTCCACGACGCATCACGAAGCCGTCATCGATCCGCTGCCCATCGGCACGCCGGCGAGGCTCGGTGCGCTGATTGAAGACCCGAAGGTGGAGGTCGTGCTGCACGACGCGGATTACGACCTGCGTTTGTTGCATCAGGACTATGGCTGGCAGGTGCGCAATCTGTTCGACACACGGGTCGCGGCGCAGTTGCTGGGCATCAAGGCCTTTGGTTTGGCGGCGTTGCTCGAGCAGTTCTTTGGCGTGAAGCTGGACAAGAAGCATCAGCGTGCCGACTGGAGCATGCGTCCACTCACCGCCGACATGCTGGACTACGCGGCGCAGGACACGCGGCATCTGCTCGGCTTGCGCGATCGCTTGCATCGGGACCTGGTGAAGAAGGGACGCTGGCACTGGGCGCAGGAAGAATTCACGCGCGCCGAAGGCACACGCTGGGAAAGCGACGGGTCAGAGCAGGCCTTCCTCAAGCTCAAAGGCGCGCGCGATCTCACGCGCCGTGAACTCGCCCGTTTGCGTGAGCTCGTGCAGTGGCGTGACGGCATTGCCGCCGAACTCGATCGGGCCACGTTCCGTGTGGCGAGCAACGAGGTGCTGCTCGATCTCGCGCGCTCGGCGCCCGGCACCCGCGAGGCGCTGTTTGCCACCAAGGGATTTCCGCGCGGCATGAATGACGCGCGAGTGCAGGACGCGCTGGCAGCGGTGGCGCGCGGCAATGCGGTGCCCGATCAGGAGCTGCCGCGCTTCCCCAAGTCACCCCGCTGGGACAAGGACCCCGAGTTCGACGAGCGGGTGGCCCGACTCAAGACCGTGCGGGACCGGGTGGCGGCCGAACTGGAGCTCGACCCGGGTGTGCTGTGTTCGCGCGATCGCATGGAGGCGGTGGCCCGTCGTCGGCCGCGCGATGTGGAGGAGTTCGAGGCCATTCCCGAACTGCGCCGCTGGCAGGTGGAAGTGCTGGGCGCTGCGTTCGTGAAGACCCTCGGGACTGGGGGCGGATCGGTCGTCGTTCCAGCACCGGCTCCTGCCGCCGCCGCGCCGCCACGCTCGTCGGACGACGACTCACCGTACAAGCCGGAGTGAACCTGACGGGCGTTGGCGGGTAGTGCGGCGCCGACGCCACGGTGGTGTAGGGCTGGCGGGGCATCACGATTGTGTTCGGGCAAAGTGTCGTTCCTGCTAGCGGAACAATCTCAACTGTGGCATACAGGTAAATCATTGCGATACAGCTGCTTATAGCAGTTCGTCGGGCACAAAGCCGAGGTGACTTGGCGCACATGGCTCCGGCACGGTCGGTGCAATGGTACTGGGCAGCAGACCTGACTCTTCAGCCCCCGGTCCCATGTCCGCTCCCACCGCAGTCCCGACCCCATCGACGTTCTGGCGCGATCGCCTCGTGCACCGCTTTGCTGCGGTGGCCGGTCTGGCGATGCTGGCCGACCTCGGTACCAAAGCGCTGGCTGTTCGCCTGCTGGGTACGTCGGGCTACGTCGACCTTACCGAGCGACTGGCGTTCTTCCTGGTGTGGAACACGGGGGTGACGGGCGGCGTGTCGGTGGGGCCGTTCACGGCCTCGATCAACGTCCTGGTCACGGTCCTGGCGCTGTGGCTGGTGCTGACCGTGGTGCGACCCATGGCGCAGGTGGATGCGCGCGCCACGCTGGCGCTTGGCATGGTGACGGGTGGGGCGCTGGGCAATCTGGCCAGCATCGTGGCGGGGCCGCCGGGCGTGGCCGACTTCATTGCGGTGCGTCTGTCGGCTGATTCCACCATGGTGGCCAACGTGGCCGACCTGTTCCTGTGGGGTGGCGCGCTGATGCTGGCCCCGGTGGCACTCACGCTGCTGCGCCTGGTGCGCGAAGAGCGCGCGGCGCAGCTGCGTGTGTTGCGTGCCAACCCCTCTCAGAATCCCATGTAGGCGCGCACGCGCGGCTCGATACGCTCGGGCGTCCAGGGCGGCGACCACACGAGGTTCATGACCACGTCGCTGACGCCCGGCAAGCCGCGCAACTGCTCCTCGGCCTCGGACATGATTTCGGGGCCCGATGGACAGCCGGGCGAGGTGAGGCTCATGTCCACGCGTACGGTTGAGCCGTCCACCGTGACCTCGTAAATGAGTCCAAGGTCGACGATGTTGAGGTTGAGCTCGGGGTCTTTGACCCGCCGGAGTGCGATGCGCGCCTGATCGGCGGACACGGCGCCGGTGCTGCTTTCCGCCGTGCTGTCGGCGGCGCCGGTATCGGTTGCGCTATCTGCGGTGCTGTCGGCGCTGCTGTCCGCGCCGTTGTCGGCCTGAATGTCCATGCCGAATAATAGCAGGACCGGGCCACAGAGGTTCGCTGGGCGGTACCACGTGAACACCGAGACCTTGAACCGCTAGATCGGCCGGATGCAGATCAGCCGGTCCTGAGAAGCCTGAACAATCCTAAGTGGTTGATCTTCCTGTGTTTGTCGCGATGATTCCTCGGCCTGCTTGCAGAGAGTTCCAGTAGGTACCGACAAGGCCCGATTGAGCTGCTGTCCATGTTTCTACATTGTCGGCGTCAGGGAGGTGAAGCGGCGACCATGGGTCGCCCGAACTCGACTCCTCACTCTCCCGAGCTTAGCTATGCATCGCTTCACGATGGTCGCCGCCCTCGTTGGTTTCGCCTGCATCACCGTTCCCCCGCAGCGTGTCCGGGCGCAAGGGCCGAGCGCTGGCACCGATTCTCCTGTCTCGCCCTTCGAGGCCCTTCCGCGCAACCAACGGCCGAAGGTCGTCGTACAGCCCTTTGAGTTCAATGTGGTGCCCACACAGGAACAGCTCGAGGAGATGAACTCCTTCGCGGCGCTCGCGATGGCGTTGCGCGGCGGTGACCCGAACGCCACCATGCAGGCGACCGGCGCCAACCTTGGGCGCGCTGCCGCCGACCTCCTCACCGAACAGCTGATGAACACGCAGCGCTTCCGGGTGCTTGAGCGCCGCGTGCTTGATCAAGTCAAGGCAGAGCAGCAGGTAAGCGCGGACGGCCCCCAAGCGGGTAAACTGGCCGGCGCACAGTTCATCGTGACCGGTGCGATCACCAAGTTCGGCGTGTCGAAGCAGAAGAGCCGGTGGGGCGCCATTGCTGGAGGCGTGGTCAGCGGCGCTACCAAGGGCGTGGTGACTAGTGTCGGGAGCGGCAAGACTGTCTACGAAATCGGCATGACATTGCGAGTGGTGGATGCCGAAACTGGCGAAGTTCTTGCCTCAGTTGCGACCGAAGGCGCCGTCGAGGGTGACAAGAGCAGGAGTGTCGCCGGCGTCGGTCTCGCTGGTGGTGTCTTCGGTGGCTTGTTGTCGAAGTCGACTACGGGAGAACGCGAGAAGCGGATTGCCGAGGCGCTCGCCATTAGCGCGGCCAACCTCACCGTAAAGCTGGTGGACCAGCAGCAGAAGGGCGCGCTCGACCCATGAGTGGTCTTCTGGAGCAGACGACCAGGCGCGGGGCAGTCTCACGCTGCCCCGATTCGTCAGGAGCGACCCTGTCGGTACGTCTGCACAGCGTGCCGGAATTGCTCCCGAAACTTTGTTCGGGCGCGATCCATGATGCGGCCCATACCACTTTCCTTGAGGCCGTGCTCAGCGGCAAGTTCGCGAGCCGAGGTTCCGTGCATGTACATCGCCTGCAACAAAGCCCGGTCGCGCTCCGGCAAAGTGTCCAGCACACGGTGAACCAGCTCAGCGTTGAGTGTGCGGGTCGTTGTGTGATGGAGCGTCGGCGGCCCGACGGCGGCAGCCGCTTCATCGACGGTGCCGAACTCCACCGGCGACCGCTCGCTGCTGCGGACATGGTCGAGCATGGCATTGTGAGCCACCCGCGCCAGCCACGCCTCCGGATGATCGGGCTTGGGGTCCTGCAAGCTGAACTTCACAAGAGCGTGCTGGACCGCATCCGGGGCATAGGCGGAGTATTGCGGGAATCGTGCCTCAATCTGGCGCGTCAGGGCATCCGCGACCTGAAGAATCACCGAGGAATTCGGCATGGCATCGGAAGTCATGGGCATGGTGATTCGACGTCGTTGGACCTGGTGCTGAGACAGTCTCCACTCGACGACGACAGAGGCGGCCGCAACGGTGGGTTGCTTCGTAGTTGGTGACCCATGGCCCCCGTGAGGAGTCTCGACCGGTGATGCCCAAATCCGTACTCTTCAATGCGAACGTCGCGGTTAAGGCCAGCCAGACTGATCCGCTATTCCTCTCGCTGCAGCAGGCACTGGCGGGTCGGTACTCACTGGACCGAGAACTTGGGCGTGGGGGTAACGGCGTCGTCTATCTCGCCCGGGAGGTGCGACTTGACCGGCAGGTTGCCATCAAGGTGCTGCCCCCCGACTTAGCCGCCGACCCGCAGACCCGGGAACGCTTTCTGCGAGAGGCCCGTACCTCCGCGCGTCTCGCCCATCCGCACATCATCCCCATCTATGCCGTTGATGTGGTCGAGGACCATGTTTTTTACGCCATGGGCTTCGTGGACGGTGAGTCATTGGCGCAGCGGGTCGCGGTGCGAGGTCCTCTGGCGCCACGTGAAGGGGCCCGCCTGCTTCGAGAGGTCGCGTGGGCACTCGCCCACGCGCATGCACAGGGGGTCGTGCACCGTGACATCAAGCCGGACAACATCCTGATCGAAATCGACAGCGGCCGCGCCATCGTGGCTGACTTCGGTATCGCCGCCGCTGTGGGGGCACGGTCCGATGGGGTCATCGGTACCCCGGCATTCATGAGCCCCGAGCAGGTGTTGGGTGGTGAGCTCGACGCCCGCAGCGATCTGTATGCACTTGGTGCCACCGCGTACTTCGCCTTTACCGCCCGGCCGCCGTTCGAGGGAAGCGATCTTGAGGTCCTCTCGAGGCATATTGCCGAACCGGCGCCGTCCATGGCAGCGGTTGGACTGCCGATGCCCCGCTACCTCGTACAGGTGGTGGCGCAATGCCTTGCGAAGGCGCGTGTGGATCGACCGCGCGATGCGCACCAAGTGGCCGAACTGTTGGGGAAGGTGTTGGCCGAACGACGAGAACTTCCCGCCGTGCTGCGCGCCTTTGTCAAACGGGACTCTCGTACCAACGGCATGGGTACGGTAGGCGTTCTGCTGGCGGCTTGTGTTCCGATGTGGGCCACCGCCAGCGCGCTCGGTATCTGGTCGATTGCGGTAGGATATGTATTCATCGTCATGGCGGCGGTGGTGTTCGTAATCCGTAATGCCCTCCGATTGCTGGGTGACGGGTTCAAACACGTTGACGTGGTCAGCGCTTTTGAGGCGGAGCTCGTCATGCTTCGCGAGGAGCGACGACTACGCCCGCGCCCCGCACTTGCCCGCCTCCAGCGCGTCAGTGCGGCAAGCCTGCGCATCATCGCGGGTGCCTCGCTTACCACGGCACTCGCGATAGCAATAGGCCCCGAAGGGTTCGTTTCCGACGCCGTGTACGCACTAATGGGTGTGCTGTTTGTTCTCGCCCTGTTCGCGCAGCTGGGCTGGGTGGCAGCACGCCTTGGCCAGAGCGAGGATACTCAGTTCTGGCGGAGCCTGTGGTCCGGGCGCGTGGGCGCGTGGAGCTTTGACATAGCCCGTCGCCTGCGCGGGGCCGCGCCGGTTTCGCTTTCGATGACGCACCGCGCCACGGAGCTGTCGCTGAGCCTGGCATCGGAGTCGTTGTTTACATCGCTCCCGGCAGACGTGCGCCGCTCTCTCCGTGACGTACCGGAAGTCCTCCAAGGTCTCCAGGAAGGCGCATCGCGATTGCGCGACCGAGGGAAGCGGCTCGACGAGTTGCTCATGTCCAGCATGAGCGGAGACGACGTCGCGGACATCGTTGCGGAGCAAGAGCATGTGGCGAGGCAGCTTGAGGAAACGGTCGGCGCGCTCGAGCGCATGAGGCTCGACCTCCTGCGGCTCCATGCCAACGTCGCGACGATTGAGGGAGTGACCACGAGCCTCCGAGGCGCGACCGAATTGCATCGGCACATTCAGCGACACCTTGAGGCGACCCGTGAGGTGGAAGATGTGTTTGAGACCGCTCAGGCTGGCGAAGTAAACGCGCCGCTTGACGAAGGGTGCACTGAACGCCGGCGGGTGGACTGATGCAGAACAGGTGGTTCTCCCCCAGCACGTTGCCGCAGAGTTCCGGCGAATTGCATGCTCCGCTGACCACGACTTCAAAGTCGCGCACCCTCCTCTGGCTACGCGATCTCGCCATTGGGGCGGGTCTCATGCTTGCCATACCGGTCGTCGTTGTGGCCTTTGTACCCGCTGATGCCGTTGCCATACGGACTGATTCGCCAATGAAGCGCGAGCGTATCGCGCGCGAACGGCACTTCACGCTGCCACGTGACCCGTCGGTGACCCCTGAGTCAGCTGGAGCTGCGCTCACGCGCGTGCTTCCGGTTCGTCCGAAGGACGGACGGGTGGCGGCTGGCCACTCGCAAGCGATCGCCGCGATCGCCACACTCACATCACCCGATGTACGCCTTTTCGACGTTCTATCTCGTAGCAAAGGGATGCCCGATCACACGGAGCTCCTGAAGACTGCCACGGGCGGACTGAACGAAGCACAGCTCGCCTGGCTCGAGCATGTTGCCACGCGTCCGCTCTGGCAGGATGTCGACCTCGTCGCCCGCGCCAAGTCGGTCGACGTGCTCGGCGCACGGTTCGGGGCAGCGTCATGGTCCAACACATCAATTGGGGCCCTGCCGAACAACGATGACCACGCCGTGTATCGGCTGGCTGTCGCCGGTGTTGTGCGGTCGGCGTGGTATGTATCCCGTGACGACTACGCCGCGGCCGAGTCGGCACTTCGGACAATCGTGTCCCTTGGCTTTGTTTTCCTGGACAACCCGAGCAGTCCGAAGGACCAGTTCGACGCTCGTCTGATGATCAATATCGGGCGGAATCAGTTGAGTCAGCTCTTGCGTCTGCGAGGGGCGCTGCCACGAAGTTCGTCGCAGGTGGACGCGTCACGCAATGCAATCGGAGAAAAGGAGGGGGCATTCGAGTCGCCCGCAACGACCGTCACTCAGTTTAGCGACGCCCTGCTCGACTCTGGCATGCCTCGAGGTGTACGCGCCATGAATCTCAGGTATCAGCCGCTGGTCTCGTGTTTGTCCAATTCTCGCAAGTTGTTCGGGCCAACGGCGGAGGATCGTGCCATACTTGCGCATGTACGTAGTCAATTGGCGCTCAGCGCAACTGAACAGCGCCTGCTCTCGTCAAGCCTGGAAGCGCAGGACGCGGGCGAACCGTCGTTCTCGAATCCCGCTCGGGGTTTGGTCTACGGCATGGCCAAAGTCGCGTCTGTGATTACAGGCAATCCTCGCCTCGCAATTTGTGCCACGCGCGGCGATTGGAGATGGTCCTGGCTCAAAGTGCTGTAGTGTCTTTGAACTCGACTGGCAGGGGGCCGAGCTCACCTCACCATACATACTCGCTGGCAATTGTCCTCTGGCATGATCAGTTTCTCGTTCAGAATTGAACGTTCCCAGAGGCGCCCCAAGAGCGTGTAGGGACTACTTCGTACCGGTCTGCCTACCTGGTGGACGCCTTCTTGGCGACCGGCTTCTTGGCGGTCGATTTCTTGGTCGTGCTGGCCTTCTTGGCTGTGCTCGACTTGGCGCTGCTCGACTTGGCGCTGCTCGACTTGGCGCTGCTCGACTTGGCGCTGCTCGACTTGGCGCTCCCGGACGTCTTGCTTCCGGACTTGGCGCTCCCGCTGTTGGCTTTTGCTTTCCTCGCTGCCGCCGCCCGCGCCGCTGCCGCCCGACGGCGAGCCGCCGCCGACGACGCGCGCGTGCGCACCGGACGATTCCAGTCCTTGGCTACGTCGGCACGGAAACTCACCGGCATCGCGCGGACCCCGTCGGGGTCGTCCATCACCGCCAGCACCGCCGCGTCAGCCAGGTCATTGCGCACGTCGGCAATGACCTGACTCGGGCGGCGCGCCTTGGCGGCGTGCACCCGGTTGGTCAGCAGGATGACAAACATGTTGCGATCGGGGTCGATCCAGAGCGACGTGCCGGTGAACCCCGTGTGCCCATAGGCCCGCGTGGACATGTACTGGCCGCAGCCGGCGCCCCCGTCGCAGGTATCCCAGCCCAGCGCCCGGTGACCGGCCGTGCGCCGCGTAAAGCGGTCGACGGTGGCCTCACTGACGATGCGCACGCCGTTGTAGGTCCCGCCGTCGAGCATCATCTGCGCGAACACCGACAGGTCGGTGGCCGTGCTGAACAGCCCGGCGTGGCCCGCGACGCCGCCGAGGGCAAAGGCGTTCTCGTCGTGCACCTCACCGCGCAACGGATAGCCGCGCGGTGGAGCAATTTCCGTTGGCGCCGTGCGGCCCACGTCGGCGGCGCCCACCCGGAATCGGGTGTCGCTCATGCCGAGCCGGGTGAAGACCTGGCGCTCGAGGAAGGTGTCGAGTGGCTGGCCGCTGGCCGCTTCGGCGACAAAGCCCAGCAGGTCGGCGCCAAGATCGGAATACGCATAGCAGCGACCCGGCGCGCACTGGATTGGCGCGGCCAACACGGCGGCGCGGGCTTCGGCCGGCGTGTCGGCAATCCGCCACAGCTCACGCCCCGCGGGCAGTCCCGAGTGATGCGTCAACAGGTGCTCGACGGTGACCTTGTCTTTCAAGCCACCAGAAAAGTCGGGAAGATAGCGCGATACTGGCGCGCTGATGTCCACCTTGCCCTGGTCAACCAGGATCATGATGGCGGTGGTGGTGGCCACGACTTTGGTCAGGCTGGCCACGTCGTACACGCTTTCCTGGGCGCTGACGCGGGTCTTCTTCGTCCAGTCCAGCGTGCCGAAGCCCCGCGACCAGACACTGTAGCCTTTGCGACCCACCACCACGGCGGCGCCCGGATACCCGCCAGCCTCCACCCCACGCTGCACGACCCGATCGATGGTGCCGAGGCGCTCGGCCGACATGCCGACTGCCGCCGGCTCCCGCTCAGGGAGACCGCCGCCAAACCCCAGGCCAGGCCGTGCCACGTGCGTGACGTCGGCGGCCGCGAAGGTCAGGAGGGTGGTCAGCAGGAACACGATGCGATGCCGTCCGTAGGGCGAGAGGAGAACGGGCCGGAGGGCGGGGGACGACAGCGACCCCATCAGGTGCCCCTCGGCATCTAAGGCCAAAAGTGATACCCGTCAATACCCCGGACGGCTCATGCCCGTGACAGGCAACCATTTCGGGCGGCGCTGGTGACAGATTCGATGGAACCCATGGAGACCGACGCTGCTATCGTCCGAAGGGCGATCGACGGTGACGAACGCGCCATGCGGCTGCTGTGGAATCAGCACGCGCCGCATGTGGAGGCGGTCGTCCGTCGACTTGCCGGAGATCCCGACCTCGCGCAGGACATCGCGCAGGAGGTCTGGATCCAGATTTTTCGCGCGCTCCCGTCCTGGCGGGGCGACGCGAAGTTCAGCACCTGGATCCATCGGGTGGCCATCAACCGCACCTTGAACGCGCTGCGGCCCGTGAAGCGCACGGCCGCCGTGGAATCGGAAATCGAGGAGCACTCCGTGATCGTGGAGCAGGACGCCGAACGACGCATGTTGGCGCAAAACATCGAGGCTGCGGCCGCGCAGCTCTCGCCCGGCGCGCGCACGGTGTTCTACCTGCACGATGTGGAAGGGTTTACGCACGAAGAAATCGCCGAGCAGCTCGGCATTACGCCGGGCGGCAGCAAGTCGCAGCTGTTCAAGGCGCGCGCGAAGTTGCGTCGCCTGCTCGCTCCACTGGTGGACACGATGTCACCGCCTGCCGGACTGGATCGCAGCTATGCCGCACCCTGAGTTTTCGCATGAGTACCCGGATATGACCACGACGTCGTTTCATCTCGATGCCGAGCGCCTCGCGGCGTTTGATCACGAGCCGTTTACCGACGAGGAGTTGGCCCACCTGTCGGCCTGCGCCTCGTGTCGCGCCGAGCAGGAGGCCATCGCGCGCCTGGTCGATCTGGCGCACGGGGTGTTGGTGGCGGAGGCCGCCGCAGAGGACGCGGGGCATACGGCGCCGCGCCTGGTGTCATGGGAGCAGATTGCCACGGGGCTGGCTCGGGACGAGGGTGCGCGCGACGTGCAGACCACGGCTGCTACTGCTTCACCCGCCGCACTGCGCATGGCTTCCGCTGCAAGGCTTCCGGACGAGCGCTCCCGCACGGCAGGCTCCCGCAGTGTGCTGTTCCGCCGTTTGCAGTTCGCCGCGGCTGCCGCGTTGCTTCTTGCCACCGGCGCCACCTTCGGTCGCCTCACCGGTCCGTCGTCCAACGGTCTGTCGCTCGCTCGCGCGTCGCAGGAGGCCGTGGCCGAGTCGCTCGGTTTGTCGGCCGGCATGCTGCCCGTGGCCAACACCAACGGCTTCACCAGCGTAGAGGAGGCGTCCACGGTGCTCGAGCGTGCGCAGCGTGACTACGAGCGCGCGTCGCTGTGGCTGGCGGCCAACGACACGGTGCAGCACGACTCCGAAGTGTTCCGTGCGCGTCTCGCGGCGCTGGATCAGATGATGGCGGCGTCGCGCGCCGCGCTGCGCGATGCGCCGCAGGATCCGGTGCTCAACCAGTACTATCTCGCCGCCTACACGGCGCGCGAGGCCACGTTGCAGCAGCTCATGGGCACGTTGCCCGTGAACAAGACCATCGAGCGTTACTGACGAGCGTTGCTGATGATGTCCGGAGTGAACGTATCTCGCGTGGTGGCGGGCGCGGCGCTGACAGGCGCGGCGCTGTGGCTGACGGCGCTGTCGGCGTCTGTCGTGGAGGCACAAACGGTCACCGTGCGTTCGGCGCCTCGCATCGTATCGCGAACGACTGGCGCACCGTCGGCACCGAATGCCTGTGTAGAGCTGATGGCGCAGCCGTCGGCGCTGGTGGGGGCGCCGGAAGGTTTTGCCTTGCTGCGTCTCAAGCGCGAATTGGAGAGTGCCGCCTTCACGTTCGAGATGTCGGAGCCGATGGAGCGTGATCAGCTGCAGCGCATTGTGCAGATGCAGCGCGGCCTGGATTCGCTGGTGCGTGTGGTGATCGAGCGCAACGCGGACGGCAGTGAACAGCGCACCATGACGGTGCGGATGTTCGGACCCGATATCCCCAGCGTCATTCGCACGCTGCAGCCGCAGGTGGCGGCTCTGGCCAGTGAGGCCGAGGCCCGCGTCATGCGCAACCATGCCGGTGGCGATGGCTACTTCGGTGTGACGCTGAGCGGTGTGCAGTTGCGTGTCGTCACGCCCGAGGGCGTAATGACCAGTCACTGCGAGTACCCCATGGTGGAGACGGTGGACGTCGGGTCGCCGGCGGCGCGCGCCGGTCTTGCGGCCGGCGACACGCTCTTGTCGTACAACGGCCGCGACCTGACCAAGCTGGCCATCAACTATCCGGCCATGCTCGTGCCGGGCGAGTCCGTCCGTGTCCGGGTGCTCAAGAGCGGCAAGGCGCGCGATGTGAACGTGACCGTGGCGCCGCGCATGGTGGAAGAGCCGGTGCGTGGCATGATCTTCCTGCGTTCAGCGCAGGGCCCGGGCCCGGTGGGAGGCAGCTATGCCTTGCCGGCCGGCTCGATGGTGTTGGCCGGCGCGCAGTTCAGCAACATCGACGAAGAGTTCGCCCAGACCCTCGGGCTCGAGAAGGGCGTGCTGGTGATGCGGGTGCCGCCGGGATCACCTGCCGCCGAGGCCGGCCTGCGTGCCGGTGAAGTGTTGCGCAGTGTGAATGGCACGGCGGTGCGGGATGTGGCCTCTCTGCGTCGTCTCCTGCAGACTTCCGGTCCTCGTCCGCAGTTGCAGGTGCAGTCCGGTTCGGCCGGTACGCGTCTGGTGGTGTTGCCGTTGCGCTGACCCCGACTGCGACTACGACAACCCCGACTGCGGCAATCTCGCCCGCCGTTCCTTCCCGCAGTTCCACCTTACGCATTCACACCTTACAAAGTCCCACCTCTCTATTCTCACTTCTCAATTCTCACCGCTCAATTCCCACCTCTCAAACTCCCCGCCGGCAGCGAGTAAATGAGCCGAACAGTCTCTCGATCTCCTTCACTCAACTCCCGCACGCGAATGCGTGCAGACATGATATGCTCACTGCCTGCCGCATGATCGAGGCCGAGCAAGTGTCCGACTTCATGGAGCGCAATGGCCCGCATTTGCGGCGGTGTGAATCCGCTCCCGGCCGGGTCGGCCACCGCCAACTGAATCTCGCTCGATACCATCCAGTAATTGGCGTCGCGGCTCCACACCGTACGCCCGCTGATGCCAGTCGAGAATCCCGACACAAAGGTGACGCGCACGTCGGCGCTGGCGGAATCCACGACGAACGTGAACCGCACCGGAATTCCGACCTGCACCCAGGTGTCGAACGCATCACGGACGGCTGGGAGAAACTCCGGTGTCCAGCGCTCCAGGCCTTCCGCCTCCTGCACCCACACCCGAAGCGGTGCGGTACTGCGATCGGGCCAACGTGCCAGCGTGGAGTCCCGCGAGAGCAGCACGTCATTCACGTAGGTGCCGGCGGCACCCTGACTCACACGCTGCCGCATTTCCATGGCGGTGAGTCGCGGCATGTCGGCCGCGCGCAGCAACGGACTGGCTACGAGCAGTTCCTGCGCGTGCGGCGCGCCTCCGAGGGTCAGGGGCGCGTTGGGGATGCGGCTTTCGCTGCCACTGTCTGGGGGGAGAAACTTGCGTGCACCGGGAATGACGATGGCGCCACCGGCCTGCTCACTGATGGCGGTGCTGCGCCGCGAGGTCGCCCGGCTGGCGCCCACCGCCTGACCGCCAATGAAACACGCCAAACCCACGACACAGCAGGCAAGCAGCGTTTCGGCGGTCTTCATGGCGGCGATGCAGAGGGTCAGTCGGTGTCACGCTCCGCGAGGAAGGCATTCACCGTGGCAAAGAACTCGTCGGGTGCTTCCCAGAACGGGTTGTGGCCCGCCTCGGGAATGGCAACCAATCGTGCGCGTCCCAGCGTTTGGGCTGTGTGTTCGGCCTCGCTGAGCGGCAACGGGTCGGCCGCACCATGCACGACGAGTGTCGGAACGGGCAGGTCACGCAGGCGGTCGGTCCAGTCGTAGCCCTCTCGGCGCAGCCGGGCCACGACGTGCGAGCCCGTCTCGCTGCTCCCGAGCGGCGGGTTCACATTGCGCGCGAACTGCTGGTCCCAGAACCAGGCGGGGAAATAGGCGCGTGCGTAGGCGGCGTGGTGAGCAATGCCGGGCTGCTGCAGCGACTGTTCGTCCATTGAAGCAAGGCGCTGGTGATCTTCCGGATGCCCTTCGGCGCGCAATCGTGCGAGCCCCGCCGCGTGCAGAGGCGGCAGCCAGCGACTGGTCACTCCCACGGCGTTGGCCAGCACCAGACGGCGTACGGCCTGAGGGTTGTGTGCCACGTCCATGGCGGTGGCCAGCATGGCGATGCCACCACCCCACGAGTGGCCCAGTACATCCCACTGCGCAACGTCCAGGGCCTCACGCAGTGCCGACACGTCGCCCGCATCGAACTCAATGCGACTGGCGCCCATGCCGGGCGGTACCTGCGACCCGCCGCGGCCGCGCTGATCGTACAGTATGAGCTGACGATGCGCCGCCAGTGGCGCGAGCGCCGGCCAGAGCAGGCTGTGATCGAATATCAGGCCACCGTTGATGCAGAGCAGCGGAAGGGTGTCGCCAACTGCTGGCGTGCGGTAGACCGCGAAGTCGAGACCGCGCGCGCGTACGGTGAGCGCCTCGAGCGGCGGCCGCGGGGGGAGCGACCGCCGGAAGGCGAGGTAGCGGGAAAGGGCAGGGGAAGCCACGAAACAAGTCTAAGCAACCAGCGGAGCGACAACGAATGCCTCAGCGCCCGCTCTCCAACGTGATGGCCTCGATGTTATCACCCTCTTCCCAGTCGAGCAGGTTGTATGGATCCACGCCACAGCGGGCGGGCTTGCCGTTCACGACGACGGTGATGCGCTGCGTGCCGGCGCGAAGTCGATGACGGCCGAAGTACAAGCGTTTGCCGAGGACCTGACCGGGGGCTGCCTCAGCAAATACGGCGAGCTCCACCCACTCGCCGATCGGTACCTCGGTTTCCTTGCCGGACGTATCCACCCGCACCTTGCGCGCACTCACGTCGAGCGTGACTTCCCACTGTCTGTTTGCGAGGGGTCTGGCGTTGGCGGCCTTGGTGTCGAAGTGCCAGAACGTGGTGGTTTCGAACAGGTCGTGCAGCAGCGAGTGCAGGGAATCTGGCACCGCCGTTTGCAACTCGTGGTAAAGATCCCGTGTGGTGGCCACTGTGCGCCGGCTGCCGCCAGTCGCTGCTCCACGGTGCCGTGCGATCAGTCGCTGCAGCGCGGTGTTCACCGCCGTCTCCCCGGCATACTCACTGAGCGCATAGAACGCGAACGGCCCGCGCCGGTAGCCGGCATAGGGATCAATGGCGCGCAGCAGCGGCAGCCCCGTGCGCATGGGCGGCCAGGGTGACGGCTCACGCATGGTCAGCATGAACTGCCGCAGTGCCTCCTGCCCCTTCTCCTGCCTGATGACACGCATGGCGGAGTACCAGGCCAGACTCTCCGACAGCAGAATGGCCCCCTCCGCGAACGCGGGTGTGAGCATGCCTCCCCACCACTGATGCGCCACCTCGTGCGCCGCAATCTCGAAACTGCCGTCGATACCACCCACTGGCGCGTTGAAGAGTGTAGCGCCCTCAAGCACCGTCACCACGCCACTGCCATCGACCCCCATCCCCATTCCCGGCGCCGGCTGCTCGACAAACTGCAGGAAGCGGTACGGATAGGGGGCAAACTGCGTGGAAAAGTATTCGAGTGTCGCGCGCGCCGAGGCGGTCAGCCTGTCCACCTGCTGGGTGTGCGCCGGGTGATGGAAGACACTGATGTCCACGTCACGCCAGCGACTCGTGGCGGTTGCGTAGCGCGCAGAGAAAATCTGATGGAGGCCGCCGATGGGCTCTTCACTGACATAGTGAAACCAGCGCCGTCCCTTCTCGATCCACGTGCGCTGCAGAATACCCGGGGCCACCACCACCTGATCTGTGTCCGTGCTCACCATGGCTTCGAAGCGGCCCGCGTCACCAGCCAACATGCTGGGGTGCACATCGTCGGGAGTGGGGAGCGTGACCTTGCGCGGCAAGCCGGCGGCCCGGCGATCGTCCGGTGACATCAACTCACGCAGCGGTTGGTAGCCCAGCGAAGGCAGCAAAGCGCTGGTGATGTGTGTGCCGTTTGCTGCAATGGCGTTTACCGCGCCCGTATGACGGAATCCACTTGGCGTGGCACGCACTTGGAACGACAACGTCAGCGTATCGCCCGGCGCGAGCGGCGTGGCCAGCACATGCACCTCGTGGCCAAGCGCCGGCGCGGAATCAATGCGCTGGACGGTTCGGCTCAGCTGCAGCGTGGTGCGCACACCGAAGGCCCGTTCGATGTGCAGTTCCCGGATCGGCTCCGAGTGACGATTGCGCAACACATAGGTGCCACGCACGGTGGCTCGCCGGGCCGAGGGTTCGAGATCGGCCTCGAGTCGGGTCGACACAATGCTGGGTTGCGGCTCGTTGGCGTGCGCGCCGAAGCGCCGCTCGTACTCAGCCGCGAGTGCCGCCTGCGCATCGCTGTTGCGATAGACGTGCAGCACGTTGGTGTTGTAGAAAATGAACGCCCCGCTTCCCGCCACGCCGACGCCGCCCAGTGCCGTCAGGCCGAGCGTGCCTCGGCGAAAACGGACCCGAGCCTGCAGCAGGCGAGTCTTGATGGCGGTCTCCCGTCCACGTGGCCAGAGCAGGGTCGTGCCGACGAGCAGTAGCATGGCCCAGGCGGTCCAGTACACATGGAACCATGACCACGGGCCCAGTGATGCGCCGAAGCCGCGCAGGTCGGTGTAGCTCCAAGGTGGGCTGCTGGCATAGCGCAGCAGCGGATGCTCGACGCCAAAACGTGGAGCAAGCAGCAGGAACACATAACACACGACGGCCAGCAGGTGTCCGCCGTACTTCTGGTTCACCAACGTATGTACGGCAAAGGCAAGGGCGGCCAGCAGGAGATAGTCCAGAAACTGCAGACCGAACAGCACAAACGTGAACAGCCCGAGTTCGTGGCGTGCGTAGCCGAGTCGGACCTGGGTGAACAGACCGATAGCCATCGTCGTGGCGAGCACCAGCAGAATCACGAGCGCAAGCCCAGTGAACTTCCCCGCCAACGGAACCCATGGTGGCACAGCGACGGTGTCGTGTGCATCGGCGAGGCGCGCGTCCCGCTCACGCCACAGCAACTCGCCGGCGAAGTACAGAATGAGCAGCGGTACGAGCAGCCAGAAGTTCTCCGGCTTGAGCGTGGCGCCGGTGAGGTACTTGGACAGCAGGTAGCCGGTGCGTGGAAGAATGGGCACGTCGAGCACGCGGAGCTGGACGGTCACCACCAGCAGCAGGAATGCAGGGAACACGGTCAGCAGAAACAGGCCAGCCGGGCTGCGCATGAGGGACACCGCGGACATCGAGGCGATGCGGCGCAGCTGCAGCCAGCGTGTACTGACGCCGGAGCCGCGAGTTGCGATTGGCACCTGTTGGGTGTGGCTATCAGCGGATGCCGCACGCTGAACCGCGGGGATGTGTGCACGCGCGTCCGTGTACTGCGTTGTTTGCCGCGTGCGCGCGTTGAACCACCGGCTTTTCACCTGATATGGCGTGCGATACGCGAACCGGAAGCGTGTGTACACCAGGGCCCACACCATGGCGGCAATGCCAAGCCACACGAGACGATTGTACAGCGCCGCGCCCTCGAGAGTGAAAGCGCGGGTGTACTTCTCGGCGATGGTCCATTCGAGCAGCAGAGAGTTCCAGATGGCAATGAATCCCATCGGGTCGGTCAGCCTGCCGATGGTGGGCAGGCCAAGTGGCATGGCCACAAATCCGCTCACCGGTACCGCCAGAAAGAGCAGCACGAAGCTGGCAAACCAACTGGCCATGGGACGCCCACTCCAGAGTGCCACGGCAAACTGCATGGTGGTGCCAACCAGGGCGTTGGGCAGCGCGACATAGGCAAAGGCCGCGGCATAGGTTCCGAGGCGGAGCGGCGCGACAATTTCCGGCGCGACGCCGGGAATGAGTACCGCGGCCACCGCGCCGGCTTGCGTGCCGAGCAGCACGAAGGCGTTCAGGCACACCGCGGCCAGCCATCGTCCCGCCAGGTGCTCCGCCTTGCCGACCGGACTGGTGAACAGCAACTGATCCATGCGTGTCTGCACGTCACGCGCGGCCGCTTCACCTGCAATCGGTGCGGCCACCAGCAACCAGAGGAGGCTGGTGATAACGGTGGCGGCAGTGACCACGAACGGCGCATTGATACTGAAGTCCTTCACCAGCGTGACGGGCACAACGCCATCGCGCGAGAAGAGAAAGGTGAAGACGAACAGGGCTGCAAACCCAAGCCATGGCCAGGGGCGACGAAGCTGATACGCCAGCTCGAAGCGGAAGGTCTGCCAGGTCTTCATTCCGGCACCACTGACCGGGCGCCGATGTGTCCGGCCATCGTGCAGAAGTACACGTCCTCGAGATCGGGCTCGGTAGGCTCAAAGCCGGCACCCGGCTGCTCGTGACTGTGGACATGCACAACGAGACGGCCACCAAACAACTTGGTGGAGATGACATGGTGCATCTGTTCGATGGCGCTGAGCTCACTGCGTTGCACGACACGGCGCCAGATGCGCCCGCGCAGATGCTGCATGGCCGTGAGGGGTGCGTCCTCGAGCAGAATCTCGCCATGATCGATGATGGCCATTTGTGTGCACAGTTCGCTCACATCTTCGACGATATGCGTGGACAGCAGAATCACACTGCGCTCTCCCAGCTCGGCCAGCAAATTCAAGAATCGTACCCGCTCGGCCGGATCGAGTCCCGCCGTGGGTTCATCGACAATGAGCAGCTCCGGGTTGCCCAGCAGCGCCACAGCAACACCGAAGCGTTGGCGCATGCCGCCGGAGTAGCCACCGAGCTTCTGCTTGCGCACGTCCCAGAGATTGACGCGTCTGAGCAGCGCCTCGACCACGTCGCGTCGCTCGCCCCGTGCGCTCATGCCTTCAAGGACCGCGAAATGGTCGAGCAGCGCCTCGGCGCTCACCTGCGGATACACGCCGAATTCCTGCGGGAGGTAGCCGAGTCGCTGGCGAATGGCGTCCGGGTCACGTCGCAGATCGATGTCGCCCAGATGCACGCTGCCGGTATCCGGTAATTGCAGCGTGGCCAGAATGCGCATGAGCGTGGACTTGCCCGCGCCGTTGGGTCCGAGGAGGCCGAACATGCCCGGTTCGATCCGGAGGGACACGTCGCGGAGGGCGTGCACGCCGTTGGCGTAGGTCTTGGAGACGTGTTCGATGCGGAGGGTCATGGCTACGGTGCGAAGGGATGCCTAAAAGTACTTTGCAGCAAAAAGTACGAGTAGCCCTCAGCCAGGTTTCAACCTCCATTGGGACCGCATTCCGGCAGACTCAAAGAAAAGGTGCTATTGTCTAGGGGTCCCGACGCTGGGACAAACCGCAGAGCCCGCCGCTTAGACGTGTAGATAAGGGCCCAGACGGAACAGTCGTTCGTCTCAGAACGTTCGCCGCGCGTATCAGCCGCGCCGCACGACCTCAGCGTTCCTCCCGGCATCGGCCGGTGTTCCATATCCCACAATCCAGGAGACACGCTCATGCACCACTCGTGGCGCTCACTTGTGGCGCTCGCGGGGCTGTTGGCCATCGGCACCACGTCAGTCCCGGCCCAACAGACCACCACCGGCGCTCTGAACGTCCGCGTCAATGATGCGGCCAATCAGCGGCCGATCGAAGCGGCCCGGGTCTTTCTGGTTGGTACGAACTTCGGTGGACAGACCACGCCTGAAGGCCGATTGCTGCTCCGTGCCCTGGTGCCCGGCACTTATACGGTCCGTGTCCTGCGGGTGGGGTATACCGAACAGTCCCGCCCCGTCACGATCGTGGCCGGGCGAACAGAGGAGCTGACCGTCAGCCTGACGGCGGCGGCCGTGAACCTCGCCGCTGTCGTGACCACCGCCACGGGTGAGCAGCGGCGCATTGAAATTGGCAATGCCACCGCCAACATCGATGTCGCCAAGGTCACCGAAGCGGCGCCGGTGGGCAACATGAATGACTTGCTCAACTCCCGCGCACCCGGTGTGACTGTCACGAGTGGAACGCAGGCCGGCACCGGCGCCCGCATCCGTGTGCGCGGCATGAACTCGGTAAGTCTTAACAACGAGCCAATCTGGATCATCGACGGCATCCGGATGACCAGCAACAACGCGAGTTTCTCCACCCCCACGGGCAATGGCGCCGGCGGGAACACCGGCGGCAACAATCCGAGCCGTGTCGGTGATCTCAATCCGGAAGAGATTGAGAGCATCGAAATCGTGAAAGGCCCGTCGGCGGCCACGCTCTATGGAACCGATGCCGCCAACGGCGTGATTCTCGTGACCACCAAGAAGGGCCGGGCTGGCGCGGCGCGATGGAGCACGTACGCGGAGCAAGGCACGGTCTACGATCGCAACTGGTATCCGACGGCCTATTCGCTCTGGGGCAAGCGTCCCGGTGAAACGGTGTCGTCGCGCAGCTTCTGCAACCTGCAGCGTGTCGGACGCGGCGAATGTGCGCCCGACTCGACGAGCGCACTCAACATCTTCGAGGAACCGGACCTCACTCCGCTCGGTCGCGGCAATCGCCGGCAGATCGGCGTTCAGGTGTCCGGTGGAACCGAGAGCGTCCGCTACTTCGTCTCTGCGGAAGACGAGAACGAGGTGGGCGTGCTGCAACTGCCCGACTTCGAGCGGGCGCGCCTCCAGGCGGAGGGCACGCCCATTCGGCCGTGGACGGAACGCCCCAACAGCATGGGGCGCCGGTCGTTGCGATCCAACCTGAACGCCACGCTCTCGCCGAAGCTTGATCTCGGCATGGCCACAAACTTCATCAACATTGGCCAGCGGTATTCGCTCGAGTCGAACTCCACCGCCGGTCTCGGATCGCACGTGTTCGGTGGTCCCGGTACGCGCGACAACGGCAACGTGTCAGGCCTGGGCACTCCGCTCAATGGCTACCGCGGATGGACGCCTGGGTACATGTGGCAGGAGAAGACCGGTCAGGAAGTGAACCGCTTCATCTGGTCAGGTCAGGCCAACTTCCGTCCGACCAGCTGGTTGAGCACTCGCGCCACGGTGGGCAACGACTGGACCAACCGGAATGACGAGAATCTGCTGCTGCGCGGTGAGGGTCCGCCGCTGACGGCCACCACGCGCCTCGGATCGCGCGGCCTCGGGCGCGTGAACATCAACAACTTCACCGTGGATTTTGGCTCCACGGCGCAGTACAACGCCCTCGGTTTCTCCAACAAGACCACCGTGGGCGCGCAGTACATCGCGTTCAAGCTCACCAGCTCATCCACCGGCTCGGAACAGCTCGCGCCTGGTTCTCAGAGTGTCGGATCCGGCACGCAGCTGTCCGTGGGTGAAGGAACCACCGTCCAGAAGACCTTCGGGGCATTCATCGAGCAGGCGTTGGCCTGGCGTGATCGACTCTTCCTGACCGCGGCCGTACGCAGCGATCAGAACTCGGCTTTCGGATCGAACTTTCAGAGCATCGTCTACCCGAAGGCCTCGGCATCGTACCTGATTTCCGAGGAGAACTGGTGGAGGGCGCCCTCGTGGGTGAACACCATGCGTCTGCGCTATGCTTACGGCCAGTCGGGTGTCCAGCCGGGGCCCAATGACGCGTTACGGTTCTACTCCGCCAACATCACCAGCATCAACAATGCCGATCAGCCCACCATCATCCAGGCGGCCCTGGGCAACGAAGATCTCAAGCCCGAGCGTTCCGCCGAGCATGAAATGGGCTTCGAGAGTCAGCTGCTCGACTCCCGCCTCAGCCTCGATGTCACCTACTACAGCAAGATCACCACGGACGCACTCATCAGCGCCGTGCTTCCGCCCTCCTTCGGCTCGGTGACGTCGCAGCTGCGCAACCTCGGCTCGGTGAAGAACGCGGGACTCGAGGTTGCCGTCAACGCCCAGCTCGTACAGCGCAACGCATTCGGATGGGATGTGAACATTGCCACCTCGGCCAATGACAACAAGGTAGTCTCCCTTGGGGACACGCCACCGCAAATCGGAACCACCACGCGGACCATCGCCGGGTATCCCATCGGTGGCTACTGGGCGCGTCCCATCACCGGCTGGGAAGACAAGAACGGCGATGGACTGCTCACCTACTGGACGGACGCAGCGCGCAATGAAGTCTTCGTCGGTGACTCGGCCATCTTCCGCGGCTACGCGACGCCGCGCTACATGACCACGCTTATCAACGGTTTCGACTTCCTGAATCGCAAGCTGCGCGTGCAGACCATGTGGGACTGGCGCAGTGGCGGACGCTGGTACAACAACACGGAGCGCATCCGCTGCACGCGGCCGAACTGCAGCGGTCGCAACAACCTGAATGCCTCCTTCGAGGATCAGGCCATGAACATCGCGGCCAACGAGCACGAGGCGCGGACGCTGGATGGCTACCTGCAGACGGGTGCCTTCGTGCGTCTGCGCGAAGCGTCCGCGCAGTTCACTTTCACGGATGACTGGGCGCGGCGTCTGGTGCGTGGGCGATCGCTGTCACTGGTCCTGACGGCCCGCAACCTGCGCCTCTGGACCAATTATCGCGGGTCTGATCCGGAATCGGGCTTCAATACCACCAACGGGACGGACGCGCCCAGCGAGTTCCAGACCGTCGCACCGCCTAGCTATTTCATCATGCGCGTCAACATCGGCTTCTGAGGAGACCCGAGCCATGACATCGATTCGACTGCAGGGCCGGCGTCTCGGGAAGCGCGTCGCCGGCGCGTGCGCTGCACTCCTCCTCCCGCTGCTTGCCTGCTCCGACGCCAACGATCGGCTCCTTGGCGTGACCGATCCGGACATCATCAACCCGACCGACATCGTGAACGCCGACGGCGCCATTGCGCTGGGGAATGGCGCCATCGCCACCTTCCGCAGCATCACGGGTGGCGGCGAAAGCACCTGGTTGTTCGGCGGGCTGCTGGCCGACGAATGGTCCACCAGTTCGACGTTCATTCAGAACGACGAAACGGATCAGCGCTTCATTCAGGAGTTCAACTCCTCGGTCACTGGCATGCTCCGGGATTTGTACCGCGTGCGCACAAGGACTAACGAAGCGATCGCTTCGCTTCGGGAGTACAGTCCCAACTCGACGGCGCTGATCGGCGAGATGTATCTGGCGCGCGGATTTGCCGAGATGCAGCTCGCGCTGGACTTCTGCAACGGCATCCCCATCAACAATCTCGGCAGCCCCGAGCCCAGCAACGAAACACCGAAAACCAACCAGCAGGTCTTTCAGTACGCGGCCGCCTCGCTTGACAGCGCCATCGCTACCGCCACGGGCACTGACGCCACCTCGGTGCAGGTGAATCGGGCCGCACGCGTGGCTCGCGGCCGCGTGGCGCTGGCACTCGGTGCGTTCACGGAAGCGGCGGGCTTCGTGACGGGTATCCCCAGCAGCTTCGCGTACCAGCACACCTTCTCTCTCACCACCAGCAACAACACCATCTGGGGTCAGGGGCTGAGTGCCCGACGGTACAGCGTCGGCGACAGTGTGGAAGGCAACGCACGAAACATCCGGGTGACAAACGCGCTGCCCTTTGCCTCCGCTGGAGATCCGCGTTTGCCGGTGACTATCCGCACCTCGGGGGCGATTAACGGCCAGGATGGCCAGACGTATGCACGGACCACCACGATGTGGCAGCAGTTGACGCCGGTAGACGTGGCCAATGGCATCGACGCGCGCATGATCGAAGCCGAAGTCGCGCTGCGGGCGGGCAACGTGACGCAGTGGCTGGGCATCCACAACGCGCTGCGTGCCGCACCGCCCAAGCTGGGGGAAATTCAACCGGCCGCCATGCCAGCCCTCGTTGATCCGGGGAGCGAGGCGGCGCGAGTGTCGCTCCACTTCCGGGAGAAGGCGTTCTGGACCTTCAGTCGTGGCCAGAGACTCGGGGATATGCGACGACTGATTCGTCAATACGGCCGGACGGAAGCCACGGTCTTCCCGCAGGGCGTGCACTACAAGGGCGGCAACTACGGTACTGACGTCAACCTCCCGGTCGTGCAGGCGGAGCGAAACAACCCCAACTTCACAGGCTGCATCGACCGCAATCCGTAATCAGCTGCGCGGGTCCGCCGGCCGCCGCTGCATGAGTTGCTCCGCCCCCGTCGCTCCGGACCTTCCGGAGCGACGGGGGCGTGGCATTTTCCATTGATCGAGCGTCGGCGCTCGTGTCGCCGGACCGGGCCGGTGCTGCCGACGGGAACCCTGATGACGCAATGTGACCACCATGCACCGCTCGCCAGCGCCGGCTGTCGATTGACCGCCCGCTCGGCCGACTACCCGGTAACCGGCACGCACTCGGCGCGCCGGCTTCCTGCACCGGGAGCTTCCATGAATCTGCTTCGCCTGCGGCACTCACTCGCCGCCATTGCCGTGGTCTTCGTAACGGCCACATCGCTTGCCGCACAGTCGCCGCGTCCCATGTCCCCGCTGTCGGCACCTGGCAACGAACAACTCTACACCGTGCTGATCTACGAACGATCTGGCGATCTCGCCCAGCGCACGGACCCCCGGCAGGCCGATGCCTACTGGGGCAGTTACGATCGTTACGCGGCGCTGCTGGCCGAAAAGGGTGTACTGCGCGGCGGCTCGGCGCTCGACGAAACGGTGCAAAGCACCGTGCGTGGCAAAGGCTCGGCAGATCGCGCGGTCAGCGGCGCGCGACTCGGTGGCTACTTCGTGATTGCTGCGGCTTCGCTGGCGGAAGCCGAGCGGCTGGCACGTCTCGCACCGCCCGCCGCCGTGGCAGTTGAGCTGCGTCCGCACCGCGACAACCCGCATATGGCGACCGCACCCACCCGTTGACCGTCGGCTGCACTCGCTTCGTCCGCTGTCCATTGACGTCGGGTCAGGGCAGCCACACCCTCCATTACGGAATCTCATCCCATGCAATACGCCATCATCGTGTACGAAACCGCCGCTGACCTCGCGTCGCGTGAAGATCCGGCCCGTGCGCCGGCCTACTGGGCCGCGTACACGGCTTACTCGCAGGCGCTTGTTGAAGCGGGCGTTGCGCGGGTCGCCGCCGGTCTCGAAGTGCCCGCCGTTGCGACCACCGTACGCTTGCGGGGCGCACAGCGTATGGTGCAGGACGGGCCCTTTGTCGAGACCAAGGAAATGTTGGGCGGCTTCTTCCTCATTGAGGTGCCCGACCTGGATGCGGCGCTCGAGTGGGCGGCGCGTTGTCCATCGGCGGCAACGGGCTCTGTGGAAGTGCGCCCGCTGCTGCCACCACCGCCGCTGCCGGCGTGAGTCAGTACACCGACGGCGCCTCGCGCGCGGTAGAGTGGGCCGCGCGCAGCGCCTACGGTCGACTTGTCGCGACGCTCGTGTCGCGTACGCGGGATCTGCAGGCGGCAGAGGACGCGCTGGGTGATGCATTCGCTGCCGCCCTGCAGCAATGGCCGCAGTCCGGTGTGCCTGCACATCCGGACGCCTGGCTGTTGTCGGTGGCGCGTCGCCGGCTGCTGGATGGACGGCGGCATCAAGCCGTGCGCGAACGTGTGCAGCCCGATCTCGAGCATGCGGCGTCGCTGTTGCAGGATGTCTCCGACGTTGAGACGGCAACGTTGCCGGATCGCCGGGCTGCGCTGCTCTTTGCCTGCGCGCATCCCGCCATCGACGCGGCCATGCATGCGCCGATCATGCTGCAGGCCGTGCTCGGTCTCGAGGCCGAGCAGGTCGCGGCGGCGTTTCTGGTCAAGCCGGCCACCATGGCGCAGCGTCTGGTGCGTACCAAGCGAAAGCTGCGTGACGCCGGCATTCCGTTTGCACTCCCCGAACCGCAGGACCTCGCGTCGCGTGTTGCCTCGGTGCTGGACGCCATCTATGCGGCGTTTGGTACGGCGTGGGATGCGGTGGCTGGTGGCGACACCCACCACGCATCACTGGCCGACGAAGCGATCTGGCTCGCCCGTGTGGTGGTGGACGCGCTGCCGCAGCACGCCGAGTCGCTGGGCTTGCTGAGTCTGATGCGATTCAGCGCCGCACGGACCGGGGCGCGGGCTCCAGCCGACGGTCGGTATGTGCCGCTTGATGCACAGGATCCCACGGCGTGGGACCGGGCGGCCATTGCAGAAGCGGAGCAGTTGCTCGAACGCGCGGCTGCGCTGCGCGCGCCCGGGCGATACCAGACCGAAGCCGCCATTCAATCGTTGCACGTAGCACGGCGACGCGGACTTGAGGTCCCGCACGGCGCACTGCTCCAATTGTACGACGCGCTGTGGCACTATGCGCCGACGATCGGCGTGCTGGTGAACCGTGCGGTCGCAGTGGCCAACACGCTGGGCACGACGCAGGCCCTGACGATGCTTGATGAGGTGCCCGACGAGGTGCGAGCCAGCTACCAGCCCTGGTGGGCGCTGCGCGCGCATCTCCTCGCGGGGCTTGGGCAGCAGCATGAGGCGCAACGCGCCTACGATCGCGCCATTGGGCTCACGGTCAGTGCAGGCGCCCGCGAGTTCCTCTTGATGCGACGGCGTGACGTGAGCGCATCATCCACCCTGTGACTGAGGTTTGTGTGACCCGATCTGATATGCCCTGGCGCCAGTTGCTGTGGGTGGACTGCCTGGCTGGCGCAACTGCCGGCACACTAATGCTGACGCTGCATCGCGTCCTCGCGTCCTGGTACGGTGTGCCTGTCGGGCTGCTGCTTGGCATGGGCGCGGTCAACCTCGTCTACGCCAGGTGCTCCTGGTGGCTGGCACGTCGCTCGCCGCGCCCGCGTCGCCTGGTGGCGGCGATGGCGATTGCCAACATGGCCTGGGCCCCGGTATGCCTTGTGCTTGCGTGGAGCGTGCGTGAGACGGCGACGGCGCTGGGTTTCGGCAGCCTCGGTTTCGAGGCCTGCTTTGTTGGCGCGCTAGGCTGGCTCGAGTGGCGCTACCGGGAGCTGCTCAGCACGCCGACGTCGGACGCGCCCCCATCGGCAACTCAGGTGCCACCAAACCACTCGTAGCCCTTGTCGCTCCAGTATCCGCCGTTCGGCGACGGCATGAGGGTGATGCGTGTCAGGTACTTGGTGTTCTTGTAGCCCAACTTGATGGGTGAGTGCACGCGGGCCGGTGCGCCATACTCGGCTGACAGCGGTGCGCCGTCCTTGCCGAGTACGACCAGCGTCTGCGGATGCATGACGCTCTCCATGTCCCAGCTTTCGTGGTAGCCGCTGTCGAACGACGCGAAGTCCACGTAGGCCGCGTCGCGCGTAGGCTGCGCCATGCGCAGCAGACTCGCCAGCGGGACGCCCTGAAACTCCACGGCGGCGTTCCACCCCTCCACGCAATAGTGCTGCACGCGCTGCGCACGTGTGGAAAGACGCATCAGATCGGGCAGGGCAAGACGGAGCGGTCGACGCACGGCACCGTTCACCTCGAGCGTCCATTGGCCCATCGTACCGGCGTCCCAGCGCGGCATCTGCGGGGACACAAAGTACGACGGGAAGGCGCGACCGGCAGTGCGCAGTCCGACCGGCACACGATCCACTGCATCCGACTGTGCAAGCAACCACCGCTCGAAACGTTCGTTCTGTTTGCCTACGGCCTTGAGCAAACGGCGCATGCCGGGAGTGCCTTGGGCATCGCAGGCCGCAAGCATGGGCGCCACGGCGCCAACGCCCAGCAGATGCAGAAACCCGCGGCGACTGACGGCGCCGCGTTCTCGCAGCCGTTCGGACGTCTCGACAACCGCATCCTCGACATGACGCCGAAGGGCGCGCGCGGCCAATGCGTCTTGCGGAGTGGTCATGTCACCTTCCTCGGAAACCAACGGGAGAAGGGTCGGGCATTGCGAGCCTCCGGTGACCAACGCTCGGCATCGTACTTGCCCGTTGTCATCGCGCGGAGGGCGTAGGGGTCAACGGTCAGGACCATGACAACGTGCACTACGACGAGCGCGCCGAGCGCGAGCATGGCAGAGAAGTGCCACCACCTTGCCAGGGCATAGCCGCCGAGCAGTCGTGTGAGCCATCCGAGCGTGACCGGCTTCCAGATGGCCAATCCACTCAGCACCAAGACCGCACCACACAGCAGCATGCTGGTGTAGGCCACCTGCTGCAACGCGTTGTGCTTGCCCTGAATGGGATGATCGCGTCGGAGGTACAGGTAGTAGCGCGCCATCTCCAATGCATCACGCCACACGTTCACACGCGGCACGATGGTGCGCCACCGTCCCCGGTGATACAGGTGCACCAAGTAGACGAGCGCGTTCAGCACCAGCACCCACATCATGGCAAAGTGCCAGTGTCGCGCGCCGCCCAACCAGCCGCCCAAGGTGAGCCAGACTGGAGCCGGCGTGCCTTCCCAGGGCCACCAGGCAAAGGCCGGAAGGCCTTTGGGAGCGAAGGCTGGATATGCATTGAAAATGCGGAGCCCGGAGGCGGCCATGACCAGCACCGCCACGGCGCTGACCCAGTGGGTCAGGCGGGCAATCGGATGATGCCGGGCAGTGCCGGCAGACGGCGTCGACATGCCGCTACGTAGACGCAACCGCCAACGTGGGTTCCCGCAGCCTGCGGCGACGCCTGTGAGGAACTCCTCGGCCGGGTGCCGTCTAGTTCACGCGACCGGCAACCGGCCGGACATCCAGGCACTCACCTCTTGCGCGATCCGATCATGGCCTTGCCGTCTGTATCCGAACTGCTGGTCGCGCAGCCACTCGTCGCCTATCCGGTGGTGTTCGCCGGCGGCGTGCTCACCAGCCTCACGCCCTGCATCTATCCCATGATTCCCATCACCGTGGCGGTCGTGGGTGGACAGGGCGCGACAGGAGTCGGTGGTGATGGCACGGCCCGCAATCGTCGCCGAACCCTGGCGCTCACGGCGGCTTATGTACTCGGGCTGTCCATGGCGTATGCCGCCCTCGGGTTGTTGGCGGGCCTCACCGGATCACTGTTCGGGTCGGTGAGCACAAACAATTGGTTGTTGCTGGGCATGGCCAATCTGCTGTTGCTGTTCGCGTTCATGATGCTCGACGTCCTGCCCGTGCCGTTGCCGCAGAAGTTGCTGCAACGCGCAGCCGGCATGGATACAGGCGGACGGGTTGCTGGCGCGTTTGGCATGGGTGCCGCGTCAGGATTGGTGGCCGCACCCTGTGGTGCTCCGGTCATGGCAACGCTGCTGACCTGGGTAGCCGCCACCAACAGCGCATGGCGTGGCTTCAGCTACCTGTTCGTGTTCTCGCTCGGCATGTGCAGTCTGCTCGTAGTCATTGGGCTGACGGCCGGAACGCTGTCGCGCCTGCCACGCGCCGGCGCCTGGATGCTGCGTGTCAGGCAGTTCTTCGCCCTCATCATGGTTGGCATGGCGCAGTACTATCTGCTGCAGGCCGGTCAGGTGTGGTTCTGATGTTTCCCCCGTTCCGAGGTACCGGACCATGACTCGTCGTTACACGCTCCGTTCGTTCGTCGGCCTGGCTGCCCTGTCGCTGGTCAGTCTTTCTCCGCTCTCGAGTGCAACCGCCCAGGATGGTGGCATTGCGGTTGGCAGCATGGCGCCTGCAGTGACGCCGTTGGAACAGCTCGACGGCAAGACGTTTGATTTGTCGGCTGTGGTTGGCAAGCGGCCCGTGGTCATGGAATTCTGGGCCACGTGGTGCCCCTTGTGCCGAAAGCTCGAGCCGGCGTTGCAACGCGCACGGGAGCAGTATGGCGACCGCGTGACGTTCGTCGGCATCGGCGTGCCGGACAACCAGTCGCCCGAGCGTCAGCGGACATACGTGGATGAACGCAAGATGTCGGGTACGTTTGTATTTGATCGTGAGCGCGTGGCGATGAAGGCATATCAGGTGCCGCACACGTCGTACGTGGTTGTGCTCGATGCCAGTGGCAAGGTGGTCTACACCGGTGTCGGCGGCGATCAGGACATCGACGCGGCTATCCGCCGCGCCATCCCTGCGCGGTAAGCGATGCTGGAGACACGATCATGAGTGCGTCGCGTCTCGGTAAGGATGCGGAACGTGACGCCGCGTTTGAGCGGGAGGCGCTGGCGTGTCTGCCAGACGTCGCCCGCTTTGCGCGCTCGCTCACTCGTGATCAAACCCAGGCCGAAGATCTGGTGCAGGAGACCTTCCTGCGCGCCTATGCCGGGTACCACACATTCCAGTCAGGATCCAACATCCGCCGATGGCTGTTCAGCATCTGCCATCACGCCTTTCTCCGCGTGGCGCAGCGTGAGCAACGCCTCGTGCTGACCGAAAAGGGAGAGGATGCCGAGCTCGAAGTACTGGCGGCCGTACATGATCACGCGGCTGCCCACCGGGCCGGTGTGGACCGCCTCATTCGCCACATTGATATTGGCCCGGCCATTCGGGCCGCCATCGACGACTTGCTGCCGGTGTACCGCTGTACCGTGCTGCTGGTTGATGTCGATGGCATGACCTACGAGGAAGCCGCCGAGGTACTCGGCGTGCCAACGGGCACGGTGCGTTCGCGGCTGTTCCGCGCTCGGCGTCTGCTGCAGCAGCGGCTTCTGGCCCACGCCCGCGATGCCGGCGTGGTAAGCGCCCCCTCCTCACCTTCAGCCGAAACCCAGCCATGACCACGTCACCTGCCGGGAGTGCTGTCAACGAAATCGGCTGCCGGGCCACGGTCCTCCGACTGTGGGACTACCTGGATAACGCGCTGGCCGACTCGCAGCGCCTCGAGGTGGACCGGCATCTGCGTGACTGCTCAGCCTGCGCGGAGCATTTCGGTTTCGCGCGCGCCTTCCTCGATGCCTTGCCGGCCTCATGGCCCATGCCGACCGACACCGACCCCCTGCGCCGCCGGGTCGTGGAGCGTCTGCGCGAAGAGGGTTTCAGCCTCCCCTGACCGGAACCGCCAGAGCCTGACCGAAGTTGAGCTGGACAGCATGTTGGGTGCATGTCCCAGCTCCTGACCATCACCGATCGCGGTCTCTACTGCGAGGCGGGTGACTTCTTCATCGACCCGTGGCGGCCCGTTCCCCGCGCGGTGGTCACGCACGCACATGGTGATCACCTCACCTGGGGCTGCGAGCGCTATCTCGTGTCCCGTGAGGGCGAAGCCGTCACTCGCGAGCGCCTGGGCCAGTGGGCACGGGGGGCGGAGTCGCGACCCTATGGTCAATCCACGACCATCAACGGGGTGACCGTTTCGCTGCATCCGGCCGGACACATTCTGGGTTCGGCGCAGGTGCGCGTAGAGCATCGCGGAGAGGTGTGGGTCGTTTCGGGTGACTACAAGACCGACCCGGATCCGACCTGCACGCCGTGGGAGCCGGTGCGCTGTCACACGTTCATTACCGAAAGCACCTTCGGCCTGCCCATCTATCGCTGGTCATCGCAGGCGCAGGTGTTCGCGGACATCAATGCCTGGTGGGCGGCCAATGCGGCGGAGCACCGCGTGTCGCTGCTCTGTGGCTACGCCCTGGGCAAGGCGCAGCGTATGCTGGCCGGTCTCGATCCAACGATTGGCCCCATTCTGCTGCATGGCGCGGTCGATCGCATGACGACGCTGTACCGTGCCGCCGGCGTGGCCCTGCCAGCCACGCGGCATGCCACCGAGGCCACCGCCGATGCGGCAACGCGGGCGCTGGCCACACAGGGCGCGCTGCTCATTGCTCCGCCGAGTGTGATCGGCACCACCTGGCTTCGCCGATTCGGTGAGCTGCGAACGGCCTTTGCGAGTGGCTGGATGCGTGTGCGCGGCGCGCGGCGGCGACGGGGCGTGGATGCGGGGTTCACGCTGTCCGACCATGTCGACTGGCCGCAGCTGCTGGCGGCCATTGACGCCACGGGCGCGGAGCAGGTTTGGGTCACGCATGGCTTCACCGATCAGGTGGTGCGGTGGTTGCGCGAGCACGGGCGCGACGCACATGTGCTGCCGACGCACTGGGGCGATAGCGAGCAGGAAGAACGCGGCGATGCGGAATGAAGGCCTTCGCTGCCCTTTTTGATGCCATCGACGCCACCACCGCGACCAACGAGAAGGTGGCGGCACTTGTCGCCTACTTTCGGGTGGCAACGCCCGCCGATGCCGCCTGGGCTGCTGCGCTGCTGCTTGGACGTCGCCCCAAACGCCTCGTCAAAGCGGGTGATCTGCGGACGTGGGGCGCGGAGGCGGCGGCCGTCCCGTCGTGGCTGTTTGAGGAGTGTTACGCGCAGGCAGGCGATCTGGCGGAAACCATCGCCCTGCTGGTCACGGACGATCCTCTCACTACCGCCGATCATCGATCTCGGCATGCTGAGGCCACCGACTCGCTGGCCTGGTGGATTGAGTCACGGCTCCTTCCGTTGGCCGCCATGCCGGTGGACGCGCAGCGTGAAGTGCTGCACGAGGCGTGGCGCACTCTGAATGGCAGCGCGCGATTTGTATTCAACAAGCTGCTCACCGGCGGCTTTCGAGTTGGCGTTTCCGACGGCCTCGTCGTCCGCGCCCTCGCGCAGATCAGCGGACTTTCGCCCGACACGGTGCAGCACCGCCTGATGGGACAGTGGGAACCCTCTGCAGCATGGTACGCCGGACTTCTCCAGCCCGAGGATGCCGCTGAGCGATGGAGTCGGCCCTATCCGTTCTTCCTCGCGCATCCGCTGACTGGCGAGCCTGATGCCCTCGGCGCCGTGCAGGATTGGCAAGTCGAATGGAAGTGGGACGGCATTCGCTGCCAGCTGGTCAAGCGCCACGGCCGTGTGCTCCTGTGGAGTCGTGGCGAGGAACTGCTGGCGGGCCGATTCCCTGAAGTGGAGGCCAGTGCCACCTGGATACCGGATGGCACGGTGCTCGACGGTGAATTGCTGGCCTGGCGAGATGGCGTGCCCATGCCGTTCACGGCTCTGCAGCGCCGCATCAATCGCAAGACGGTTGGCCGTGCGCTGTTGCGTGACGTCCCCTGTCACTTGCTGGTGTACGACTGTCTCGAATCGGACGGCCAGGATGTACGCAACGCCGCATTGCACACCCGTCGTGACCTGGCTGAGGCAGTGGTGATGGCCCTGCCGTCCGGTGCCAGCATTGGATTGTCGCCTGCGGTCGCTGTGCACAGCTGGCAGGACGTGACGAGTGTCCGTGATGCGTCGCGGGCGCAGCAGGCCGAGGGCCTCATGCTCAAGCGCAGTGCGTCCGCGTACGGTGTGGGCCGCAAGGTGGGCGACTGGTGGAAGTGGAAAGTCGAGCCGTTTCGTGTTGACGCGGTACTCGTGTACGCGCAAGCTGGCCACGGCCGCCGCGCGGGGCTCTACACCGACTACACCTTCGCGATATGGGACGGTGGTACGCTGGTGCCCTTCGCCAAGGCCTACAGCGGTCTCAGCGACAGTGAAATCCGCGAAGTGGATCGCTTCATCCGCGCCAATACGCTGGAAAAGTTCGGACCGGTGCGCACGGTGCAGCCCGCGCTGGTGTTCGAGCTCGCGTTCGAGGGCATTCAACGCAGCCCCCGCCACAAGAGCGGCATCGCAGTGCGCTTTCCGCGCATCGCCCGGTGGCGGCGCGACAAGACCGCGGCCGATGCGGACCGTCTGGACACCGTGCGCGCACTGATCTCCGCATGATACACGGCGGACTGGTTGAGGAATGGTTTGCCCGTCGCGAGTGGACGCCCTTCGACTTCCAGCGTGAGGTGTGGGACGCCTACGGACGTGGCGAGTCCGGTCTCATTCACGCCGCGACGGGCACCGGCAAGACCTATGCAGCCTTCCTTGGCGCCGTTGCCGAAGCGCTCCGGGAATTCCGCGACGCACGTACAACCGCGCGCAAGCCGCGCCGCCGCGCGGAGGCGGCGCCCCTTCGTGTGCTGTGGCTCACGCCACTGCGCGCACTGGCCGCCGACACCGAGCAGGCCTTGCGGCTGCCGGTTGAGGAGCTCGGCATGCCGTGGACCGTGGAGTCCCGCACTGGCGATACATCCAGCGCGCTACGCGCGAGGCAACGCGAGCGACTCCCCACCGTGTTGGTCACCACGCCCGAGTCGTTGTCACTGCTGCTCTGCCGCGAGGACCACGCGACGCTGTTCGCCGACTTGCGCTGCGTGGTGGTGGATGAGTGGCACGAACTGCTCTCCACCAAGCGTGGCGTACAGGTGGAGCTTGGGTTGGCCCGGCTTCGTGCACTGTGTCCCGCACTTCGCACCTGGGGCGTCTCAGCCACGCTGGGCAATCTGGGCGACGCGGCGGACACGCTGCTCGGTACTGACCGCGACGGCGCGCCGCGTCCACGCCGCCTCGTGCGTGGCGTCGTGCCCAAGACCGTGGAAGTCGAGGCCCTGCTGCCCGAGACCATGGATCGCTTTCCGTGGGCCGGTCATTTGAACACCAAGCTGCTACCGGAGGTCATGCGACGGCTGGAGGCCGCATCAAGCGCCATTGTGTTCACCAATACCCGCTCGCAGTGCGAGATCTGGTTTCAAAGTCTCATCGCTGCCAACCCGGACTGGTTTGCCTTTGCGGCGCTGCATCACGGGTCACTGTCCCGGGCACAGCGTGAAGATGTCGAAGACGGCCTCCGCACCGGACGATACCGCGTGGTGGTGGCTACGAGTTCGCTGGATCTTGGAGTGGACTTCGCGCCGGTGGATCTGGTCATGCAGATTGGCAGTCCCAAGGGCGTGGCGCGACTGCTGCAACGCGCCGGTCGCTCGGGTCATGGACCCGGTCGGGTCTCACGCATCGTCTGTGTGCCAACCCACGCCTTCGAACTGGTGGAGGTGGCAGCGGCACGGGCCGCCATTGAGGCGGGGAGCATCGAAAGCCGCGATCCGCTTGACCGACCGCTCGACTTGCTGGCCCAGCATCTGGTGACACTCGCACTGGGCGGTGGCTTCACGCGCGACGCGGTGCTGGCCGAGCTGCGGAGCACACGGGCCTATCGACTGCTCACCGAAGAGGAGCTCGACTGGGTGCTCGAGTTCGTGACCCATGGTGGGACCGCGCTCCGGGCCTATCCGGAGTACGCCAAGGTGCAGTGTGTGGATGGTGTCTATCGCGTGACGGATCGGCGCGTGGCACAACGTCATCTGCTCAACATCGGTACCATTGTGAGTGACCACGCCATTGCCGTGCAGTACTTGTCGGGACGTCGCCTGGGCACGATCGAGGAGTCCTTTGTGGCGCGCCTGACACCCGGTGACAAGTTCTTCTTTGCCGGTACGGCCTTGGAGTTTGTGCGCATGCGCGATCTCACGGCCTGGGTGCGCAAGGCCAAGGGGCACGTGGGCGCGGTGCCGCGCTGGATGGGCGCCCGTATGCCGCTCAGCACCGAGCTGGCCGCCGCGGTGCGCGCGTCGCTGGAGCAGGCGCGCAACGGCGTGTTTGACACGCCAGAGATGGAGGCGGTGCGTCCGGTGCTGGAGATGCAAGCCCAGCGCAGTGCCATTCCGCGTCCGGACGAGTTGCTCATTGAACGCACGGAAACGCGCGATGGGCATCATCTATTTGTCTATCCCTTCGAGGGACGACTCGTGCATGAGGGCCTGGCTGCGCTTTGGGCCTACCGGCTGGCGCAGTTCACGCCCCTGTCATTCTCATTCAGTTGCAACGACTACGGCTTTGAGCTGCTCAGTCCCGACCCGGCGCCACTCGCGGAAGCCTTGGAGCACGGGCTGCTGTCCACCGCGCACTTGCTGCACGACGTGACCAATGCCCTCAACGCCGCGGAATTGGCGCGCCGACAGTTTCGCGAGGTGGCGCGCGTGGCGGGCTTGGTGTTCTCGGGATTTCCGGGCCAGAACAAGAGTGCCCGACACCTGCAGGCCTCGAGTTCACTGCTGTACGACGTGTTTGTGAACCACGATCCCGGCAACCTGCTTGTGGCACAGGCGCGACGTGAGGTACTGGAGCGCCAACTGGAGGCCAGCCGTCTTGGGCGGGTGCTCGCACGTCTGGCCGAGAGCGCGGTGCGTGTCGTTGACGTAGAGCGCCCTACGCCGCTGGCGTTTCCGCTCATGATTGACATGACCCGCGCGAAGCTGAGTACCGAAAAGCTGGCCGATCGGGTGCGGCGCATGACCGTGGCAGCGGAGAAGCCGACGCGCTCCGGTATGGCCAGTGTGTTCCGGCTTGGTGGGGAGCGGCCGTGACGGGTGTGCCACCTGGTGCACTGACGCGAGAAGTCGCCGGCGCGACTGTGGTCATGCTGCCGCAGCGGGCGTTATGGTTGCCTGCGCACGACACCGTGCTGGTGGCCGATTTGCATTGGGGCAAGGCTGCGGCATTTCGCGCGGCGCATGTACCGGTGCCCGTCGGCACCACGTCCAGCGATCTGTCGCGACTGTCTGTTGTGCTCGAGTCCACCGGTGCGCGGCGGCTCGTGGTGCTGGGCGATCTGCTGCATGCACGCAGCGGTCGCCATCACGACACACTGGCCGCCATTGCGCAGTGGCGCGCTCGCCATGCGGCGGTACATATGCTGCTCGTACGCGGCAACCACGATCTGCAGGCTGGCGACCCTCCGCCCGAACTCGATATCGTGTGCACGAGTACGCCGTGGCGTGCCGGTCCATTCGTTGGTGTGCACGAACCGGAGCCTCACGATGCCGGCTATGTGTTGGCCGGCCACCTGCACCCGAACGTCACATTGCGGGGGCGTGGGCGGACGAGCGCGCGGCTGCCGGCGTTCGCGTTCGGACCGAGCGTGGGGCTGCTTCCGGCCTTTTCCAGCTTTACGGGTGGCGGCATGTACGAGCCGCAGCCCAACGACCATCTGTTCGCCATAGCCGATAACGAGGTGCTGGCTCTCTAGCCGCCGCCGCTCACGGGGCGGGCGAACGGAACCGGGATGCGCAATGGCTGCGTTGCTCCGGCATGACACCTCGCGTTCGTGCCACCGCCCCTCTGGGCGGGTCGCTCCTGCCGCACCCCATCCGCCACCTTGTCCTGGTGCTCGGCGATCAGCTCGACGCCACCTCGTCCGCGTTCGACGGTTTTGATGCAGAGCGGGACGTGGTATGGATGGCCGAGGTGATGGAGGAGTCCACGCACGTGTGGTCCAGCAAGCCGCGCACGGCCGTGTTTCTGTCGGCCATGCGGCACTTCGCGGCGGCGCAGCGCGCCTTGGGACGCCATGTGCGGTACACGACCCTTGATGACCCGGACAGCACGCATTCGCTCGCTGGCGAGTTGGCGCGGTCGGTGGCAGCGCTTGCTCCAGCGCAGCTTGTCATGACTGAGCCAGGCGACTGGCGCGTGCAGCAGACCCTGGTGGACGCGGCGCAGTCATGCGGCATGAAGCTCGAACTGCGCCCCGACCGTCACTTCTACGCCAGCATCGACGACTTCCGTGCGCATGCTCAGGGTCGCAAGCAACTGCGGCTCGAGTACTGGTACCGTGAGTTGCGTCAACGCCATGGCGTGTTGCTCACCAATGATGGCAAGCCCGAAGGCGGTCAGTGGAACTTCGATGCACAGAATCGCGGGAGCTTTGGCAAACAGGGGCCTGCAGACCTCCCCGCGCCGCGTACCTTCCCGCCTGATGCCATTACGCGCGAGGTGCTCACCCTGGTCAACACGCGACTGGCCTCGCATCCCGGATCACTCGATGCCTTTGACTGGCCGGTCACGCCGGACGACGCGCAGTTGGCGCTGAAGGATTTTGTGGAGCACCGTTTGCCGCAGTTCGGCACCTATCAGGACGCCATGTGGACCAACGAGCCCTGGCTCTATCACTCGCGACTCAGCGCGGTCATGAATCTCAAGCTGCTGAGTCCCCGTGACGTGGTGCAGGCCACCGAACGTGCGTACCGCGATGGCCATGTGCCACTCGCCGCGGCGGAGGGCTTCATTCGGCAGATTCTCGGCTGGCGAGAATACGTCCGTGGAATCTACTGGTTGGAGATGCCCAGGTATCTCACGCGCAATGCGCTGGACGCGCGTGAGCCGCTTCCGGCCTTCTACTGGACGGGTGACACCGAGATGCGCTGCCTGCAGCAGTCCATCGGACAGACCCTCGAACTCGGCTATGCCCACCACATCCAGCGTCTGATGGTCACGGGGTTGTATGCGTTGCTGCTCGGTGTAAACCCGGTGGCCGTGCACGAATGGTATCTGGCTGTGTATGTGGACGCGGTGGAGTGGGTGGAGCTGCCCAATACCCTCGGCATGTCGCAGTATGCCGACGGCGGCATCATGGCCTCGAAGCCCTATGCCGCCACAGGCAAGTACATCCAGCGGATGAGCAACTACTGCACGAGCTGCCGCTTCGACCCGGCGAAAGCCAGTGGTGATGACGCCTGCCCCTTCACGACGTTGTACTGGGACTTTCTCCAGCGGCATGAGCCGCTGCTGGCGCGCAATCAGCGCATGGCGTTACAGGTGAAGAACCTCGCCCGGCTCGACACCGCGGCGCGTACGGCAATTGCCGACCGGGCTGCGCACATTCGCCGGGAAGGCGGAGCGCCGCCGCGCGCGCTGCAACTGCTCTGACGTCACACGGGAATCGAACATGCCGCGCATGCGCAAGAAGTCTGAGTTGCCGTCCAAGACCTGCCTCACCTGTGGCCGCCCGTTCGTCTGGCGCAAGAAGTGGGAGCGCGATTGGGAGCAGGTGAAGTACTGCTCCGATGCGTGTCGGTCGAAAGCGCCCAGGTCATCACGCGCTGGCGACACTCCCTGACGCAGCGTGTGACAGCGCGGAAGGGTCCGAAGTAGGTTCCGGTATGCTCACCGTCGAACCGCTGGCCCGCCACCGTGACGCGTTGCCAATCCTCGCCGAATGGATGTTGGCGGAATGGGCCCCATGGTACGGGCCAGATGGCCCTGGCGATGCCATGGCGGACTTGGAGCGATACGCCTCCAGCGAAACGGATCTGCCGGTGGGGCTGGTGGCCTATCGCGACGGCGAACTGGTTGGCCTGTGCGCGCTCAAGGATGACGTGCTGCCTCCGGTGCCGCACCTCGGCCCATGGGCGGGCGCTGGCCTCGTCGGACCGAACCATCGTGGCCAGGGAGTTGGTGCGTCGCTGCTGCGTGCGACTACCGAATTGGCACGGTCCCTCGGATTTGGCCACATCTACTGCGCAACAGCCACGTCACACACGCTGATGGAGCGCGAGGGCTGGCAGCCGATGCAATCCGCAACGCTTCATGGGACCGCTGTCGTGATATATGCCAGGTCGCTGTCACTGGGTTCGTCCGGCGAATGCACGGGATGAGTATCCGTTGGCAGCCAGATCGTGAACCGCGTGCCTCGCCCCAGCTCGGAGTCGAGGAACAGCGCACCATGCATTTCGTGCACAGCCGAGACGACCGTGGCGAGCCCGAGTCCCGTTCCCCGCTCGCCTTTCGTTGAGACGAAGGCCTCAAACACATCGGGCTGCATGGACGCGGGAATGCCCGTGCCATTGTCTTCGATGACCACAGTCACGTACGGGCCCGGCGTCAGGTGTCCGCGGGTTGCCGGCTGGGTGTCGGTTACATCCGCCTGATCAATGCGCAGGCTGATCGTCCCGCCATCGGGCATGGCATCGCGGGCATTGAGGACCAGGTTGCTGAGCAGCTGGTCATAACGGCCGACATCGCCCAGTACTGTCGCACTGCCCAAGAAGGTCGTGGACAGACTCACCGATGGTGGCAGAGCGCCACGCAGCCCGCAGAGCAGTTGCTCGGTCATCGCTGCCACATCGAAGGGCTCCACGCGCAACGGGCGCATCTGGGCGATGGCCTGCAGGCGCGTGGTGAGGCGCGTGCCTCGACGCACGGCGTCTTCCGCCTCACCCAACTCGCGCGTGAGGTGGGCGTGCTCAGGCCCCAGCGCACCGCGGGCGCGCCACAACGCGTCGGTGATGGCGGAGAATCGGCGGTGCAGATCGTGAGCAAGATCACCGGCCAGACGACCGAGACTTTGCAGGCGTTCCCGCTCAGTAGACCGATCGAGAGAGACGTGAATGCGCACGACGGCACGGCGCGTGTGTTCGCGCTCCAGTTCGAGGGCCGCCACCAGGAATCCGATGCCCAGCGAGAACGGGCCCAGAAACGCACTGAAGACGGCGGCGGCCGGAAGCCACGGATCCGGCGAGTGAAACGCGATGCCGTAACGTACCGCGCCATCGACAACAAGAAAGCACAGGGCCACCGTGGTGCCGGTGCCAAGAGGCTGCAGCCTGCGCCGCGCGTGCGGCGTTTCGCGCCACGTGACGAAGATGACCCGCAGTCCCCAAAGCGTGGAGAGGACCAACAGGCTGCGGAGCCACAAGTAGCGCACCACGGTCGAATCCGGTTCGACTACGTCGTACCAGTAGTGCGCCACGCCGCCGATGGCCGCACCCAGTGCAGCGACCGCCCACGAGCGACGCATTCGCCAGGGAGCGCGCATGTTGGTCATGCCAATCTCAATGTCTGCCATGCTGCGTGCCGTGGCGCCGATCTGCTGGCCCATGACGAGGATGGCCGCGCACATCAGCATGACCAGTCCATGCCGAGTCAGGCGCGCCGAGTCGGGCAATCCCAGCCCCACGAGCCAGCAGGCATCCAGAACGGTCAGGGCCATCCACACCGCCGACGCGGAGCGAAGCGGGGCATGGCGCAGCTTGATTGTGAGCCCCAACATGGCGCAGCAGAACGCCACGGTGGCCAGCAGCTGCAACGCAAGGCTGGCGACGATGAACGGCGCAAACGGATTGGCCGTCACGGCAGCGCGCCCGAACGCTGCAACGCCGACTCGAACGCAAAGGCGCGGTCCGGCGGTCCGTCCGTTTGTTCCGACACCAGACGCCGAATACCCTGCGGCTTCATCTCATCTTGGAGCGCCGAGAGCGCCGAGAGCGCCGGCAGAAAAATCTCCACGCTGGTGCCCTGGCCCTCGCGCGAGTGCACGTCAACCGCGCCACCAGCGGACAGCGCAAACTGCCCCACCGTGTACAGGCCAAGGCCCGTACGCTGCGGTCCCTTGGTGGAGTAGAACGGATCGAACAGTCGCGTGCGCACCGACTGCGCAATGCCGGGTCCTTCGTCTTCGACGCGGAGGCACACGTACTCACGTGGCAGCAGCCACCCGAGGCTGCAGGGACGCGCGGCGTTCGGACGCACATCGCGCAGCGAGACTTGCACGGGACGTGTGCGCTGCGACGCGGCGTCATGGGCTTCGCCGGCATTGGTGACCAGATTGAGCACGGCCTGCTCGAACAGGACGGCATCAAACCGAACGGGTGTGCGGCTGCGAACGGCAAGCCGCAACGGATTGCCAGTCGGCAGCACCCGTTGCAGCATGGGGGCGAGGCTTTCGAGCAGCACACCCGGCGCCACATCGTCGGTATGCCCGGGACGACTCTTGGCAAATCGCAGCAGACGCGCTGACCATGCGCCGGCATCGCCGGTTTCCGACAGCACATCGCGCAGATCCTGCTGCAGGTCGTGCGCATCGGCTGGCACTTCACTGCGCACCAGCTCCGCCATGGTGCGGATGATCGTGAGCATGTTGTTTACATCGTGCGCCACGCCTGCCGCCATGTTGCCAAGGCTCTCGAGGCGTGCGGATTCCGCCGCCGCCGATGCGATCTGCTGGGTGTCCGATGCGGTGGCGAGCAGATGCTCCCGCTCGAGTTCAAGCGCGGTCCACAAGGTGCCGACGCCATAGACAATCATGGCCGCAGTGAGCAGCGTGGCCGACCAGAGTTCGCGGCCCAGGTCACCGAGCGCGCCGGGAGACTGCACCCGCAAGGCGCCGTCCATGATGACACAGAGCGCGGCCCCCGCACTGCCGAGGGCAAGCGGCAGCAGTCGTGCCGTCAGCCAGCGGCGATGGCGCAGAATGGCCACGCAGAGCAGCGAGGTGGCCAGAAAACCAGCGAGTTGCAAGGCACGTGTCAGCACCAGGGCACTATTCATGGCCTCCGCGATCACGCGCGGCGCCCACCACTGGGCCGTAAACCCAATTGTGCCGCCCAGGGCCAGGGCGCTCAGCCAGTCCCGAGGCAGTATGCGCACCGGATCGTCCGCTGCCACCTGAACGGCACGGAGCGAGAGCATGGCCATGAGCATGACCACACCGCCCGCCAGCGTCGCCAGGGCAATCTGCCTCACGCCCCCCGCAACCGGCTGCTGCCAGCCAATCACCCCCAGCAGGGCCAGCATGGCCCACACGAACCAGGCCCAGGCCATTGCCCGGTGGAACGCATGGCGCAGATACGAGGACAACGCCGCCAGCACGCCCGCGAACACGAGCGCAATGGCGAGGCGGGTGGCCAGGGCCAGTGCCGCGATGAAGGTGAGGTCGATGCTCTCAGACACGGGCGACATGCTGCGTGGAAGTATCGGACGCAGCGTCGCGGTTCCGTATGACTACCGGTCGGTCCGAGAAAAAGGGAGCCTCAGCCGGGCGAGGACTCCCTCGCCCGGCTGTCGGTCCCACTGCCCCAATCGGAAGGGACAATGCGACCAGTCCATTCATACCACTCATTCCTACCTGCGCGCAGCGAGCGCCCGTGTCACTGACACGCAAGGTGTGGCACAGCTTTCCAGTCCCATTCCTGCTCAACGGAGCCCTACATCCAGATCGTGACGTCGAACCCGGTGCCACATTGTCCGCCGCCGTCAGCCGGCTCGGCGGAGAGGATGTTGCCTGCCGAGTCGAGCTGGACGCACATCAGCACGCCGTTGCGTTTGGGGCTGGCGGCGGGCTCGAACTCCGGGCCGGCAATGGCGGCCGAGCGTTCGCAGGCAGCAAGCGGGAGCACCAGGGCAATTGCAGCGAGGGTACGACGCATTGGGGACAGCGTGGTCAGCAGGCGAGCAAAAGGCATGGGGTACTCCGCAGGAGGGTTGACCCATGATGCGCGCGCGTGGGACTCAGCTGTTATGCACAAATCGGCCCGGACTTTTCATAATCGGCCCAAATTGGGGCCGATAAAGTAAAGTGGTGGGACGAAACGGATGGATGTCTCAATGGAACGCGCGATAAACTGCGGTTCACTCACGCAATGACAGTCCTTCCGCCCCCCTCGTCATGACACAATTCACAATCCCCAACAGTCCGGCTCCTACAGCGCCCCCCGTGGTCAATCGCGAGGAGCTGCGGGGAGCTGTGCTGCTGGCATGTGGTGAATTGACGGGTTCGGAAGGTCTGCCTGTGGTGCCGGACTGTGTTCAGGCGGTCATACAACCCGTGATCGACCAGTTGCAGGCGCCGGCAGCTTCAGTGCCGCCTGAGCATCCCGTGTATCAGTGGCTGGCCGTGGCAGCCGCGGCGGAATCGCAGGGCTTGTTTGACGAGTCCTGGGATCTGCTCGACGCACTCGAGGACCGCGTGGGCGAGGCATCGCTGCACGACGAGCCTCTGCGTCTTCGCGTGGCGTCGCTGCTCAGCGCGCGCCGTGGACGGGTGGCGCGTGTGGCTGGTCGTCACGAAGACGCCGAAGCGTGGTATGCACAGGCCATTCAACTTGCGCGCCGAGGCCCGGCCCACGATCGATGGGCGGACGGCATGCCGCACGCCATGTTGGGCCTTGCCGCACTGGCCAGCAATCGTGGCAACTACCCTGAAGCTCGCCGTCTCGTACAGCGGGTGCTGGCACGCGCCAAGGAGGTGCACGACTGCTACCTCGTACCGGCACACCTCATCATGCAAGTGATCTGCCGAAAGCTTGGACTGATGGACGAGGCCCTGCGTTCGGTGTGGCAGGCGCACGACTTGCTCACGCCTCTGGACGCGCGACTGCCGGAGGTCCTGAATGCGCTGGGCGAGGTGGCCACCGAAATGCACGCCCCCGTTCCTGCCGTGCGCGCACGACTGGCCGTCCTCGCTTCGGCAGCCACGCCGCGTCTCGCGGTTGGCGCGCTGGCCGGTGTGCTCAGCTCACTTGTACGCTTGCCGGCCGATTTGCGCGGCCGCTGTGAAGCGGAAATCGCGCGCAGTCCGTGGGGACGGCACGTGCTGTCGTCGCGCTCCGAACCAACGGTACCCGCGCGCCTGCTCGGCGCCGCGCGTCCCTGGTTGGACGAAGCCGACGCGCGCGGCCTCACGCCTTTCGACGTGGTGCTGCTCGGTCTTGGCCTCGCGCGCATGGCCCTGCTGCTCGGCAACCACAGCTACGCGGAGCAGGTCAATGCGCTCGTGCTGCACACCGCGACGCAGCATGGCTATCACGAGCGCGTATTCGAGAGTGACGCGCTGGCCGCGCAGATTGCGCGGGCCACACCCATGCCGGAGCCGATACATACGCCCGAGCTCACCGAGTCGGCACGTAGTGTGTCTGTTCGCCGCCTGTTGACGCAGGAACACCCGCACGCCTTCGACGCCCGCGCTGTATTTGCATGACCGATCGATCGCGCTCCCGCCGGCTTCTCGCCTACGGCCTGCCTGCCATTTATCAGGCGGCGCTGCGCACCTCGCTCGAGGGCGCGGTGCCGGTGGAGTTTACCGCGTCCTGGCGTCGGGTGCAGGAACGGCTGCTGGCCGAACTGCAGATGGTGTTGCTGGTGGTGGTGCCGCGGGTTGACCCCACCCTGGGTAGCGGGCGACATCGCGACGGGTCTGACGCATCGGCCGGCGCGCTCGAGCAGCTGTTGGGCATGCGTGAGCGATTCCCGCATGTACCCATGGTGGGTGTGTTCATCGAGGGCGAGTCGGATTTCACGGGCACCGCACGTCTTGGTGCGGCTGGCGTGGCCGACATCATTCCGTCCTCGCGCCTTGCCTCACCGCGTGGCATGCAGGAGCTGGTGCAACGTTACGAGGCCGAGGGCGTGGCGCTGCGTGTGTGGAAGCAGGCCGGGCTTACGGCCAACACCGAGAGCGTGACCATGCTGCGGCATGCGCTCATGCTGTCGCATCGGCCGGTGACGCTGCCGCAACTGGCGCGCGCGCTGCGCATGCACGAACGCACCCTGCGCAAGCATTGCGAGGCGCATGGCATCCCGTCACCGCAGCATGTGATCGGCTGGGCACGCTGTCTGATGGTGGCCTGGTATCTCGAGGAACCGGGGCGCAGCATGCAGAGCATCGCCGATGTGCTGGGCTTCTCGTCGCCAGCCATGATGGCCAACCATGTGCGTCGCTACACGCGTCGCACACCAAGTGACCTGCGGGCGCACGGGGCCGTGCGTGCGGTCACGCGTCTGCTCGAGGCGCAACTGGCTGAGACTACGGTGCCCGATGTCCTGCCGGTGGAAACCGCCCGCGCCTCGGGCGACGACCTCACGCGGCCGCGGCTGCGATTGCTCTGACGGTGGGAAAAAGAAACTGGGCTCTTCCGGAGGCGATCGACTCCTCTGCGTTCTCTGCCGTTCTCTTGCAGTTCTCTGCGTGAGCTGTTGACGATCCGGCTTCTGCACCGAAACCTGTTGCTAAAGCGAGATCGCTAACAGCTCACGCGAAGAACTGCCAGAGAGCCGCGGAGAACGCAGAGGAACGGATCGTTCTTGATGGAACCGCATGGTGGATCTTCATTTTTGATCCGTGTGGTTTCCGCCCAATCCGCGTCATCCGCGACAAAGCCGTTGAACCCAGACGGCTGTTCTCTGCGGTCTCTGCGGTCTCTGCGTCCTCAAACTCTGAAGAGCCACTACGGTGTCTTCACTTTCTCCTTGGTGAGATACTGCCGCCCCAGCCATCCAGCCAGCGCCAGCCAGGCCAGGGACAGCGGCACCATGGAGAACGCCAGGCCGGACAGTCCGAGTCCGAACACGCCCATCCAGGTATAGGACCAGGCGCCCACCTGATCGCCGAGTCGATACACGAAGGTGTCGCTGAAGTTCTTGGCCTTGTACTTGTCGGAGCGCCCGAGCACGGTGAAGAGGGCTTCGCGGGCTGGACGTTGAATGGCAAAGTTGCCGGCACGACGGGCCACCTGGAACACGATCAGCACCGCCAGCGTGGGCGCAAAACCCATCACGCCAAAGCCGATGAGCGTGACCAGCGGCAGGAAGGCCAGTGCAGCGCCGACTCCCAGCCACTTGATGAAGCGGCCGGTCACGAACAACTGCGCCAGCAGCGTGAGCGCGTTGACGGCAATGTCCATGGCGCCAAACACCTGCGTGCGCGCTGCGCGATCTTCGCCAAACGTGCGAGCCACCACGTCCACCTGCTGGAAGTACAGGAAGGTGCTGGAGATGGTGTAGAACAGAATGAGCGAGGCGATACCGAGGAGGTACGGCGACGACAGGATGTGCTTGATGCCGTCCAGCATGCCGCCACCGATGACGGCCTCTGACGAGGCGGGGGCGGGTGCACCGGCCGTGGTGGTCGACGGCGCACCGACCTCGGACGCGGGGTCTGTCCCGTCATCGCTGAGCCGCATGGCTGCTTCGGCCTTGTCGAGCACATGCGAGGCGCGCACCGCTAGCTCGAGAATGAGCGCCGAAACCAGCATGAGATTGAGCGGACCCATGAGGCCCACCAACCCGGTGGTGATGCTGGCGCCCAGCATGGCGCCCACCGTACCGCCCACCGCCACCACGCCAAAGAGTCGCTTGCCCTGACCCGGGCGGAACACGTCGGTGAGCAGCGACCAGAACACCGATACAACGAACAGGTTGAAGATGCTGGTCCAGATGAAGAACACGCGGCCCACCCACACGGCCTGCGATGCGTCGACGGCGCGGAAGATCAGGTAGAACACCACCAGATTCAGAATGAAGAACCGGTAGGTCCACCCAATGAACTGCCGCCGCCTCAGCTTCGATACGAGCGACGTGTAGAGCGGGTGCACGAGCAGCATGCCCACCATGGTGCCAGTGAACAGCCAGGCCAGATTCTCGGCGCCACTGGCCGCGCCCATGTCGTCGCGAATGGGGCGGATGACGTAGTAGGCGCAGAGCACGAGGAAGTAATACGTCGTGGCCCACACCAGCACCGCGCCTTCTCCCGGGCGTGCGCCGACGCTGGCGCGCAGCCGCGCCAGCAGTCCTGTTTCAGCGTTCATGAATGGTCAGGTCGGGGACGCAGTCGTGAATCAGCGCCGCGCAGGCGGCAGGGCATCCACGAACTTGATGATCTGTTCACGCTGGGCCGCTGTGGGCAACTTGCCGATGCCGCCGCCGATGTTGTCGATCATGTTCGTCGCCTTGCTGGTCGCCGGCGTGATGGCGGTGACCGCCGGATGCGCGAGGATGAACTTGAGGAAGAACTGCGCATAGGTGGCCGCGCCAAACTCCTTGGCGAACTCGGGCACGGGCGTGTTGGCGGCGCGACTGAACAGGCTGGTGCGACCGAACGGCGCGTACACGAGCACGCCAATCTTCCGTTCCTGTGCGAGCGGCAGAATCTTGTCCTCCACACCGCGGTTGTCGGCCGCGTAGTCGATGCCGATGAAATCCAGCGGCTCATTGCGCATCACGCTTTCCAGCAGACCATACTGACTGTCACTGGTGGTGGTGATGCCCACATAGCGCACCTTGCCGGCCTTCTTGTACTCCTGCAGCACACCAAGCTGCGTTGGCGGATCGGCCATGTTGTGCACCTGGATGAGGTCGATCTTCGCCCGCTTGAAGCGCGCGAACGACTGCTCGACCTGCGCCTTGGCCGCCGCCACATCGGCTGTTCCCCCACCGCGGCCGGCCACATTGAGCTTGGTGGCCCAGAACATCTTGTTGGCAATGCCCATCTCGTTGACCAGCTTGCCGGCCACCTCTTCGGAGGCGCCATACGATGGCGCCGTGTCAAACACACTGGCCCCGCGATCGGTCATGGCCTTGAACACTTCACGTAGTGCGGTCACATCCTCGCTGCGCGCCACGGAAGAGAATGTGGCGGAACTCCCGAGGCCGATCACGGGGATCTTCTCGCCCGTCGAGGGAATGGCGCGCTGGATGAGCTGCCCCTGCGCCAGCGCGTCGAGCAATCGGGGGGTGAGGCTCAGCGTGGCACCGACACCGGCTGTCGTGGCCAGGAAGTCGCGGCGGGAGATCATGGTCATCCTCGGGCGAATCAGGAGGGAAGGGGAGCGGCGGGAACAACGAGGTCCACGGCGCCGGCATGTGGCACCAATGGCATGGATAGAGTACGCCCGTGTGAGGGGCTTTGCTGAAGGTGTGACGTGCCTGATGCCGGGATGTTAGGGAAGCTCTGATCAGGTAG
>NZ_DLHL01000031.1:0-1196 GCF_002483225.1 Gemmatimonas sp. UBA7669
CCGGATTTGGGTGTCCACCGAGGCCCGATGACCACCAGACTGACGGTGGTGAAGCCTGGCTGCCGGATCTCTTCGTAGCCGTACACGTTCTCAGCAAGCTTCACGAAGCGCGGGAAGGCCGAGAGCGGAACGCCACGAACGGCGGGGTCGGCGGTGCGTGGCTGACCTGAGGCGGGGCCGGCAATGGCGGAGGCTGCAGCGGCGGATTGTGCGTGGAGCGGCAGGGTGCTGGCCAATGCCAGAATGCCCAGCACGGCCAGGATGCCGCGCGGCACGCGTAACGGGACGATGGCTGTCATTCCGCGAATGTGCGCCGGTTGGTACAATTTGCGCCAGACGTTGTCCCATCCCCTCAACCGGATTCTGTTCATGCCCGCCACCGCCTTCGGTGAATTCCTTGGCACGCTGGTGCTCATCCTGCTCGGCAATGGTGTGGTGGCAGGCGTGCTGCTGGAGCGCTCGAAGGCGCAGGGGGCGGGCTGGATGGTCATTACCACCGGTTGGGCCGTCGCGGTGCTTTGCGGCGTCTTGGTGGCGCTGGCCTGCGGGGCACCCGGTGAGCTCAATCCGGCGGTAACACTGGCCAATGTCATGCTCGGCACGCGCACAACGGCCGATGCCCTCGCGCATGTCGCGGCGCAGTTTGGCGGCGCACTGGTGGGCAGCGCACTGGTCTGGATGCACTACCTGCCACACTGGGCGCTCACGAAGGACGCCGACGCCATCCGCTCCTGCTACTGCAACACGCCGGCAGTTCGCACGACGGGTCCCAATCTCATCAGCGAGATCATCGGCACGGCGGTGCTCGTGCTGGTGGCCATGGCCATCGGCTCCTCCGGCGCCTCGGGTACAACGCCCGCCTCCAACTTCGGTCCGGCGCTCGTGGCGGCATTGGTGTGGGGCATCGGCCTCTCGCTGGGTGGTCCCACCGGCTACGCCATCAACCCGGCGCGCGACCTGGGACCGCGTATTGCCCACGCGTTGCTGCCCATTGCCAACAAGGGACCCAGCGACTGGAGCTATGCCTGGATTCCCGTGGTTGGTCCGCTGCTTGGTGGTGCGCTCGGCGCAATCGTGTGGGCGTCTCGTTTGGGTTAACTGACTACCACGGATTCCGCGGACAACAAGGGAAACATCAGGATACTGAAACACTGAGAATGTTTGATCCGTGTTGTTTCCGCCTCATCCGCGCAATC
>NZ_DLHL01000031.1:1248-19757 GCF_002483225.1 Gemmatimonas sp. UBA7669
GATTGCGCGGATGAGGCGGAAACAGCACGGATGAACAGCGTAGGAGTTCATTATTCACAATAGAACTATCCTGCTGTTTCCTTTGTTGTCCGCGGAATCCGTGATAATCAGTTGACGAATGCTCAGGCCCCGCGACTCCGATACCGGGCCAGCCACGCCGCGCTCCATGAGGCATACGAACCGAGCGCCAGTTGCACGCGTGCCTCGCGCATGAGGTCGAGCAGAAACGTCAGATTGTGCAGCGCGAGCAGCCGCGGCCCGAGCGGTTCCTCGGTTACCATGAGGTGGCGCAGGTAGGCGCGGTCGTACTGCGTGCAGGCCGGACAGGTGCAGCTCTCAACGAGCGGGCGCCGATCGGTACGATAGCTGCTCTTCTGTACCTGCACCTTGCCCGTGGGCGTGAATACCGTGCCGTGCCGCCCCATGCGCGTGGGGGCCACGCAGTCAAACAGGTCCATGCCCCGGGAGACCGCTTCAAGCAGGTCGTCCGGGAAGCCTACGCCCATGAGATAGCGGGGCTTGTCCCAAGGCAGCAGCGGAGAGCAGGTGTCGAAGGTGTCGTACATGGCCGACTTGGCTTCGCCCACCGATAGACCGCCCACCGCGATGCCGTGCCAGTCGCCCGACTGCAGAATGCCGGCAATGCTGGCCTTGCGCAGGTCGGCATATGTGCCGCCCTGCACAATGGGAAAGAGCGCCTGCTCGGGTGCAACGAGATCGCGGGCCGGGTCGTGCGTGGCCAGCGGCGGCGCACCATCGGGCACCACGAACTCGCGCGCTGGCGCCCGGCCCTCGCGCGAAATGCGATCGAACTCCGCGCGACAGCGATCGAGCCAGCGTAGACTGCGCTCCATGGCCGCGCGCGACGCGTCATGATCGGCGCCCCCGGCGATGAGCTCGTCTAGCTGCATGATGACATCGGCGCCGATGTTGCGCTCGATCTGCATCACACGTTCCGGCGTGTAGTGATGCATCGAGCCGTCGAGCTTGTTCTTGAACGTCACGCCGGTTTCGTCGACCTGCCGATAGCGTGACAGGGAGAACACCTGATAGCCGCCGCTGTCGGTGAGCATGGGCCCGTCCCATCGCGCGAAGGCATGCACACCCCCCAGGGCGCGCACCATCTCGTCGCCCGGACGCAGATAGAGGTGATAGGCATTGGCCAGCACCATGCGTGCGCCCGCCGCCACGAGCTCCGGCATGGCGAGCCCACGCACCGAGGCATGGGTGCCCACCGGCATGAAGGCCGGCGTCTCCACCACACCGTGGGGTGTGAAGAATCGTCCACTGCGCGCACCACGCTGCGATTCGCCGAGCGGCGACGCGCTCACTTCAAAGCGAAAACCGTCGGGCGTAGCCGTCTCGCTCACGTCGTTCCGCCCGACACATCATCTGATGCCACCGCCCGCGCCTCGGTCTCGGCATCGAGCACCGCACGCAGGGCCTGCAAGACCGGATCGTGCTGCGTGTACTGCGCGCCGTACTGGAGGTTGAAGCGGAAGTCGAAGCCTTGTGGCATGGCTCCCTGATTGTGCTGCAGGATGGTCTCGAGCTTGTCGAGCCCTTTGGCCGTGCGCGCCTCCGGTGTGGCGGCCTGCTCGTACTCGTCCCAGAGCGAGAGGAACTCTGCGCGCAGCGACGCCGGCAGTGGGGCCGTCAACTGTTCGAGATCGGCACGCTCCTGCTCAGCCTTGCTGGGCGCACCCACCTGCAAAACCGCCGAGATGTCGCCGCTGATGGCTTCACCCAAGTCGTGAACGAGACAGATGCGCAGCAATCGGCCAAGGTCGATGCCAGGCAGATAGGGCGCGAGCACGAGGGCCATGAGACAGAGCCGCCAGGTGTGCGCGGCCACGGTTTCGTGCACACCGGTGCTGGTCCACGAGGTGCGGGTGGTGTGCTTGAGCGACTCGGCGGCGCGGAGAAACGCCAGCAGGCCGGGCAGGTCCTGCATCAACGCGTCAACGCGACGGCGATCGTGGTCAGACATGGACATGGGTTACGGGGCAGGCGGTGTGCGCGACGCATCTGTAGTGTGCGTGTGCGTTTGCGCATGGGTATGCGCCTCGAGATGACGCCGAGCCATCCAGCGGTTGACGAGATGCGCGCCGCCGTTGCGCACCAGCCAAGCCAACACGAAAGTGCGCAGCAGACGGCCTGCCAGCAGCGCGCCCACGAAACTCACGAAGGACACGCCCACCGCACCCGAGGCAATGCTGGTGAGCTTGGTGGACACCGGGCTCATGGTGCTCGCAAAAATCAGCCAGGCGCCGTGAGTGGCGAGCTGCGCGCGGGCCGCGTCGAGCGCAGCCGGCGTCATGCCCACCATGCGTGCGAGCGGACCTTGCAGCAGCGTGAGCGCCTCTGCTCCGAGCCAAAACAGCAGCACACTGCCAATGACTGTGCCGGCGGTGGCCACGAGCGCCAGACGATAGGCACGCTCCGGCCGAGAGAGCGCCAGCGGCAGAAAGAATAGGTCCGCGAGGCCGGGAAACACGCAGCCCTGCAGCAGGCCCCAGCCGAACACCACGGTCGCGCCGCGTCCGCTGTCGGCCAGATGCTGCAGGCGCGCGTGGACACGCGTGACGACGGAGCCGGAGTACATTTGCTCAAGATAATCACTCCCTACTCAGCGCCCCATGCCCGCTGCATCCCGGTCAACGACCAACCATCGCCCCACTCGGCGCCATGCCCGTCGCCTCGCGCTACTGCTGGTTGGTGCCGCAGCACTGACGTCCTGCGCCGGACTGCGCACCCGCACGCCTGACGGAACGGCCACGCTACCGGCGCATATCGATGCCCTGCGAGCGAGCGGACAGGTGGACAGCGTGGTGGCGCCGCTACAGGTCGCGGAGGGGGCGCTGGCGTACACGCTGGTGCAGAACGCCGGGCCATGGCGGAGCAGTGTGCTGGAGCTCGACCTGCGTTGCACGGGGCTCGTGGCCAGCAAGGGCGCAGAATCGGCCGTGGGGCGCCGTACCACCTCCGCGCTGCTTGCGGCGCAACCGGCGGCGGCACGTGCCATCGCCGCCATCAACGCCGACTTTTTTCTCTTTGCGCCACCCGGCGTGCCCACCAACGCGCACATCGAACATGGGCGGGTGCTGGCCGGGCCGGACAGCAAGCCGGTGCTGTGGGTGGATGGTAGGGGGGCGGTGCACACGGACACACTGCGCACACGCGGCTTGCTGCGCACGCCGAGTGGCAGTCTGTCGCTCAACGCGTGGAACAGACCGGCGCTGCGCAGCATGGGGATTGTGGACGCGCGTTGGGGCGTGCCGCTCGACACCGCGGTGCGCCGCCGGGTCTATCGCCTCAATCCTGTTGGCAAGCCGGTAGACGGGCATGCCACGCGACGCGGCCGCTATGTATTGGCCCGTGGCACGGCGCGTGACACGCTGGTCTTTGGCGACACGCTCTTGCTGCACGTCGTTCCAGGAACCACCTGGGCGGTGCAGGAGGGCGATACGCTGAGCCTCGACATTGCGGTGCAGCGACTTGGTGATTCCGTACCGGCGGGTGTGGTGCATGCCGTATCGGGTCGCCCCATTCTGCTGCGCGACAGCACGCTCACGGCCGATGTCCACAGCGAAGGCAACGCCGGCTTCCGCGGGCCCAATCCGCGCTCGGCGTTTGGTCTCAGCCGCGACGGGCGCCGCGCCTGGCTGGTGGTGATCGACGGGCGTCAGCCTGCCCGCAGTGCTGGCACGTCGCTGGAGCAGACAGGCGCGCTGTTGCGTATGCTCGGCGCGAACTCGGCCATCAATCTCGACGGCGGTGGTTCGAGTGCCCTTGTAGTGCGCGACCCTGCGACCGGTGCCGGGCAATTGCGCAACCGGCCGTCCGATCCCTCGGAGCGGCCGGTGGGCAATGCGCTGGTGGTCACGTCGCGCTGCGGCCGCTGAGGTTGCAGCGCGGCCATTGACGGTCTAGAGCCGGTCGAGCTCTTCCTTGCCGATGACCGGGGCCCAGGGCAGCAGCTCGTACTGGGCCAGCGAGAGCCTGCTGAACGGGTCGCCATCGCGAATGCGATCGAGCGTGCCGATCACATCGTCGTCGGGCACACGAAGCAGCAACCCGCCGCCGGCGCGCGGATCAAAGGGGCCTGAAGCAATGAGCAGGCCCTGAGCCTTGAGCTCGCGAAGATAGGCCCGGTGCGCGTCCACATGCGGCGCGACTTCTTCGAACGGGCGGCGATAGCGGAGGATGGCGAGTGCGTACATGCCAGAAATGAGTCATGCCGCACGCGGCTTGGCAACCGCGGCGCGCATTACCGAACGATGGAATCCCGGCAGTCAGCGTTTTGTCCAGAGCACAATGGCGCCGCAGGAATAGTCCGACATCCGATTGAACTCGGCGGGGAGCTGCGCTGTGGTGTATACCTCGGCCGCGACGATGGGCGGGCCGTCGTAGGTGCTCACATCGAACAGGGTTTCACCCACATTGGTGTTGTAGCGGATCTGGCCGTCGATGATCACACGCAGGTAGCATGCCTTTTGTGCGCCCCGCCTTTGGTCCCCGTTGTCTCCAGCGGGCATGGGTTTCGAGAGGCTCGTTGGTCCACGACTGCCCCGCGCGAGCGCCAGACTGCCACCATAGGCCATGGCACGCATGCCCGGGACTTCCGCCGTTATGGCTCGGTACCAGGCTTGCGGCCCACCGTAGGCCCACAAACGCGTCGAATCGAGAAACGAGCCAATACCGAACTTGCGCCTGTTCTCGAAGTCAATGAGATGACGTGCCGTCGGTGTGAGACTGGCGCGAATGCGCACGCGCTCGAGTTCCTGCGCCACCGGCCGCAGCAGCGCCTCAACGCCTTCGAGGCCCTCCGCGGTCAGTTGCACGTCCAGCACCAGCGGCGCGTAGCCTACGGCACGCAGTTGCAGACGATAGGCGCCCACCGGTACGCTTCGAAGACTGAATGCGCCGGCCGAGTCGGAGCGTGTGCGATATGGGGTGCCGACCAGCTCGACCTCGGCCCCGGCAATGGGCCGCTCGAGCGAATCCACCAGCACGATGCCGGCTACCGTGACGCCTGCATGCTCAGGCTGTGCATCGAGGATTCGTGGATTTGCACCAAGTATCAGGCCGAATGCCACCAGCGCAATCTGTGCGCGCATGTCTGCCCCTAACGTTTGGTCCACAAGAGAATCGCCCCGCAGGACGCGTCACTGAGGCGATTGAATTCGGCAGGGAGCTGCGCTGGCGCGTACACCTCGGCGGCCACGATCGGCGGTCCGTCAAAGTTGGTTACGTCGAACAGGGTTTCTCCCGCCCTGCTGTTGTAGCGGAGCATGCCATCGACGAAGACCCGCATGTAACATGCTCCTCGTGCGCCGCGCCTGGCGTCCATCACGTCGCCATTCGGAAGGTTTCGAAAGCTGGTTGGGCCGCGTGATCCCGTCGCCAGAGCCTTGCTGCTGCCGTATCCCATGGAACGCACGCCGGGTACCTCCGCCACAATCGCCGTGGCCCATTCGCGTGGTCCCCCGTATGCCCACAGTCTGGTCGAATCGAGAAACTTGCCAATGCCGACCTTGCGCCGGTTCTCGAAGTCAATGAGATGACGTGCCGTCGGTGTGAGACTGGCTCGGATGCGCACGCGTTCAAGTTCCTGCGCCACCGGCCGCAGCAGCGCCTCAACGCCGTCGAGGCCCTCCGCGGTCAGTTGCACGTCCAGCACCAGCGGCGCGTAGCCTACGGCACGCAGTTGCAAGCGATAGGCGCCCACCGGCACGCTTCGCAGGCTGAACGCGCCGGCCGAGTCGGAACGTGTGCGATATGGGGTGCCGACCAGCTCCACCTCGGCCCCGGCAATGGGCCGCTCGAGCGAATCCACCAGCACGATGCCGGACACCGTGACACCATCGGTCGCGCGCTGAGCTCTCAGGATGTCCGGGCGTGTCCCTGCTACGAGGGCGGTCAGCACGATCAATCGGCACCACGTGCTCATGTGGGCTCCTAGCGCCTGGTCCAGAGGAGAATCGCTCCACAGGCCGCAGTCCCGAGTCGATTGAACTCAGCCGGCAACTCCGCCGTACGATACACCTCGGCGGCTACAATGGGCGGTCCCTCACGATTGGTCACGTCAAAGAGTGACTCTCCGATGCTGCTGTTGTATCGGAGAATACCGTCAACAAAGACGCGCATGTAGCACGCTGGCCGCGCTCCTCGGCCTATGTCGAATGGGTCTCCAGAAGGGAGGCTTCGCAGGCCGCTCGGTCCGCGTGATCCAACGGCCATGGCCTTACTGCTGCCGTACCCCATGGCACGCACGCCTGGTACCTCAGCAACAAGGGCCGTGGCCCATTCGTCTGGCCCACCATAGGACCACAACCGTGTTGAGTCGAGAAAAGAGCCGATGCCAAACTTGCGCCGGCTCTCGAATCCCATGAGATGACGCGCCGTCGGTGTGAGACTCGCTCGGATGCGCACGCGTTCGAGTTCCTGCGCCACCGGCCGCAGTAGCGCTTCAATGCCTTCAAGCCCCTCTGCCATGAGTTGTACGTCCAGCACCAGCGGCGCGTAGCCTACAGCGCGCAGTTGCAGACGATAGGCGCCCACCGGCACGCTTCGCAGGCTGAACGCGCCGGCCGAGTCGGAGCGTGTGCGATATGGGGTGCCAATCAGTTCCACCTCGGCGTCAGCAATCGGCCGCTCGAGCGAATCCACCAGGACGACGCCGGATACGGTAACACCATCCGTAGCGCGCTGAGCCGAAGCTGGAGAACCCAGCAATGCCGTGACTGAGAAAATCACCGCGAAATGGCGGAGGACGGTACGAAGCTGGGACATTGGGCCAGCCTTCCTGAAGGATTAGGGAGGGGAGGTACCACACAACATTCCAACCGGGCTGTTGCCCGAAGTTACGAGACGGGTTTCCAGCCGGCGAGCTCGGCCGTTGAGGAGAATCGGCAATCTCTCGTTGATTCTGATCCGTGCAGTTTCCGCCCCATCCGTGTCATCCGCGACAAGGCTGTTCAACCCAGACCACCTTCCGCAGTCCTCCTGTTGTTTCCCGGGTTGTCCGCGGAATCCGCGGTAATCGGTTCAACCGCCAGTCAGTCGCGAGCCGGAAAGCGCCTCGCGCAAACCCGTCCACGGCAATCGCGCGCACCCATGCCGCCCGGCGAACGGCGCCACGCTGCGCAGCGGTGCCAGTGTCTCCGGCAATACCGCCTCGGCGTCGCCGGCCAGCATGGCGTCGAGATTGTCGGCCATGGCCAGCGCCTCGCGCACAGTCAGCCCTTGAACGGCCTCGGTCATGAGACTGGCGGACGCCGTGCCCACGGAGCAGGACTGCCCGCCAAAACTCACATCGACAAGACGCCCGTCTTCGACGCGCACCATCACGCGACTTTCGTCGCCGCACACGGGGTTCTTGTGCACCGCCACGCCGGTTGGCGCCGCCAACTCGCGTTTGTTGCGCGGCGCGCGATGATGCGCCAGCAGCGCCTCCTGATACATGGCCGCCAGTGAGGTCACACTGCTCACGGTCGCAATACTCAGGCCGAGCTGTCGGCGGTGGCGAACAGGGCCTGCGCCGCCTGCAGTGCATGCACCAGTGCCTCGACGTCCGATGCATCGCTATAGACGTAGAACGATGCGCGCGCCGTGGCGCTCACACCAAGCCGGCGCATGAGCGGCTGCGCGCAGTGATGCCCGGCCCGCACACAGACGCCATGCTGGTCGAGAATGGTGGCCAGGTCATGCGGATGCACGTCGGCCAGCGAGAAACTCACCACGCCACTGCGTTCGGCCGGTGGCGGGCCGTACACCGTCACACCGGGCAGCTCACGCACGCGGGCATCCGCGAGCTCCAGCAGGGCCAACTCGTGCGCACGCACATTGGCCATGCCCAGTGACTCCAGATACCGCACGGCTGCAGCAAGCGCCACGGCGTCCGCCGCATTGGGCGTGCCGGCCTCGAACTTGTGCGGAATGACGTTCCAGGTGCTCCGGGTGTCGTGCACCCATTCGATCATGTCGCCACCAAACTGGTAGGGTGACATGGACTCGAGCAGCGCGCGCCGGCCAATGAGACAGCCGATGCCCATGGGCCCGAGCAGCTTGTGGCCGCTGAACGCATAGAAGTCGACGTCGAGCGTATCGAAGTGCACCGGCAGATGCGGCACGGCCTGCGCGCCGTCCACCACGATGACGGCCGCGCTGCGCGAGCGGATGAGCCGCACGGCCTCGGCGAGCGGCGTGATGGCACCCACCGCGTTGGAGACATGCGTGAGCGCCACCACGCGGGTGCGTGGCGAGAGCAGGTCACGCAGATGGTCGAGATCGATGGTCTGGCGGTCGGTGAGCTCCACGATGCGAAGCGTGGCGCCGGTGGCCAGGGCCAGCTGCTGCCAGGGCACGAAGTTGGCATGGTGCTCAAGCGCCGTGATGACGATCTCATCGCCGGCCTGCACGTTGCTTGGGCCCCAGGCCGAGGCCACGAGATTCATGCTCTCGGTGGTCCCGCGCGTGAAGATGAGACAGTCGCTGTCAGCCAGCCCGACAAAGCGGGCAATGGTATGGCGTGCGTCGTGATAGCGCTCGGTGGCCAACGCCGACAGCGCGTACGCGCCGCGATGCGGATTGGCGTTGGCCGTTTCGTAGAAGTCGCGCAGCGCGTCCAGCACCATGCGCGGTTTTTGCGACGTGGCGGCCGAGTCCAGGTAGTGCAGGCCGGGGTTGGCGGCCAGCAGCGGAAAGTCGGAGCGGGGGGCGAGGGCAGCGGACATCGGGGGCCGGGTTACAGGTGGACTCATCGCGGCACAGACATTGTCCAACTCAATACTCCGAACTCGAACTCAAAACCCGGAACTGATCAGTTTCGAGTTTCGAGTTCAGGTTTCGAGTTCTGGGTTCAGCTGGCGGTTCCCGGCGCCGAGTCTGCACCCCGCACCCACACCGAACCCGCCTCAACCCGGACCTCGTACACGCGAATGGCATCAGTGGCCGGCCCCTGCAGCACTTCTCCCGTTCGCACGTCGAAACGCGCGCCGTGCCAGGGACACTCGAGCACACAGGGCGCCACCACATCCCCACCCGACAAGGCAAAATCACGGTGAGGGCAGCGGTCCTCCACGGCATGCACCACGCTACCATCACGCACCAGACACACGCGGGTGCCGTCGGCCAGCTTGACGCCCAGCGGGAACGTGGCCTCGATCTGACTGAGCTCGGCCACCCGTTCCCAAGTCGTGGCCCGGTCGGCCGGCCCTGCCGTCATTCCGTGCTCACGGCCGGTACCGCCGCCGTATCGGTGGCGCCACTCTCAAGGGCCGCCTTGAGCGTGTGCCAGGCCAGCGACGCACACTTCACGCGCACCGGGAAGCGCGACACGCCGCTGAACACCACGAGTTGGCCGAGCGTCTTGCCTTCATCGGGATCCTGACCGAGCACCAGCGCATGGAATCGCGCGAACAGCTCCTCGGCTTCGCTGCGCGACTTGCCCTTGACCGCCGCCGTCATGAGCGAGGCGCTGGCCTTGGAAATGGCGCAGCCGTGCCCGGTGAACTTGACGTCCGCAATGGTACCGGCCTCGTCGAGCACGAGCGCCACATGCACCTCGTCGCCGCAGAGCGGATTGCGACCGTCGGCTTCATGGCTGGCCGACGGCAGCTCGCCGAAGTTCCGCGGCTTGCGGTTGTGGTCGAGGATGACGGACTGGTAGAGCTCTTGGAGGTCGGACATGGGAGACTCGGCGAACGTGAGGCGGTACGTCGGACGACGCAAACCACTGAACTCGTAACTCACCACTTGGACTCAAACCTCACGGCTCACCGACGCTCCGGTCAGCTCTGAGGTTTGAGTGAAAGTCATGAGTCCGGAGTAACCGCCGGGCTCAGTGTGTGGTGCTTCCCGTAAACCGCTCCACCGTCAGCTTCTCCAGTGCGTCCACAATGACCGGATGTTCGATGGTCTCCAGCACGTCGGCTGCAAAGGCGTACATGAGCAGCTGACGGGCCAGCACCTTGCCCACACCACGGCTCTTGAGGTAGAACAGTGACGTCTCGTCGATGCGACCCACCGTGGCGCCGTGCGTGCACTTCACGTCATCCGCAAAGATCTCGAGCTGCGGCTTGGTGTCGATCTGCGCCTTCTCGGACAAGAGCAGGGTGTGATTGGTCTGCTTGCCGTCCGTCTTCTGCGCCTCGGGGTGCACATACACCTTGCCGTTGAACACGCCGTGCGCGCTATCGTCGATGAGACCCTTGTAGGCTTCACGGCTGAAGCAGTTTTCCTTCACGTGCTCCACGCGCGTCTGGTGATCGCCGTGCTGCTCGCCATCGAGCATGTAGAGCCCGTTGATGGTGCAGCCGCAGCCTTCGCCGTTCAGCACCGTGTAGACATTGCTGCGCGACAGCGCGGCGCCCGTCTGGAAGGTGAAGGTGACGAAGTGACTGTCGCGTCCCTGACGGGCTTCCACCGTGCCCACATGATGCGCCGTGCGCGCCTCGCGCTGCACGCGGATGAGCTGCAGGGTGGCGCCGTCTTCCACGAAGGCTTCCACCACCGCGTTGGTGAAGTACGGCACGTTGGCCAATCCGATGTGGCTTTCCACCACCATGGCCTTGGCATGCCGCTCGGCCACCAGCACATGGCGCGGGTGGCTCATCAGCCCCTCACCGCGCGCGTCGGTGACGTGCAGCAGATGAATGGGCGTGTCGATGACCATTTCCTTGGACACGCGGATGTATGTGCCCTCACCGGCGAAGGCCGCGTTGAGCGCCGTGAAGCCGTCACGATCGGCCGTGGCCGCCGTGCCCAGCACCGCGCCCAGCGCCTCGGCGTCGTCCACGGAGGCGTCGGCCAGCGACCGCACGCTGATGCCGGCGGGCAGGGCGTCCAGCCGCGAGAGCTCGGCGTTGAAGCGACCGTTCACGAACACCACCAGCGGCCAGGTGCCGCCAAAGGTGTAGGGCTCGAGCGCCGCGGCGTCGAGCGACACCGGCGCCACATCGGCGGCCGGCGTGTACTGCGCAGTGGCGATGGCCGACACGTTGGTGTAGTGCCAGTCCTCGTTGCGCGTGGTGGGGAAGCCCAGCGTCTTGAACGCCTCGGCGCCCGCCGCCCGCAATCCCTTGAGTGAGCCCGGCGCGTCGGCCACGGAGGCCGCCACCGCCTGCTCGGCGAATCGGAGCCCGGTGGTCACGCCGCCGTCTCCAGCAGCCAGTCATAGCCGCGGGCCTCGAGCTCGAGAGCCAGCGACTTGTCGCCGCTCTTGATGATGCGACCACCGGCCAGCACGTGCACCTGGTCGGGCACGATGTAGTTGAGCAGGCGCTGGTAGTGCGTGACCACGATGGTGGCGTTGTCGGGACGCTTGAGCGCGTTCACACCCTCGGCCACGATACGCAGCGCATCGATGTCGAGGCCCGAGTCGGTTTCGTCGAGAATGGCCAGCGACGGCTGCAGCACCGCCATCTGCAGGATCTCGTTGCGCTTCTTTTCGCCACCCGAGAAGCCGGCGTTCACTGAGCGGTTGAGCATGGACACATCCATGTCCACCAGCTTGAGCTTCTCCTCCACGAGGTCGAGGAACTCCATGGGGTCGACTTCCTCGAGGCCCTTGGCCTTGCGGATCTCGTTGTAGGCCGCGCGCAGGAAGTAGGCGTTGGTGACGCCGGGAATTTCCACGGGATACTGGAAGGCCAGGAACACGCCGGACTGCGCCCGCACTTCCGGATCCATCTCCAGCAGGTTCTCGCCCTTGTAGAGCACCTCACCGCCGGTGATCTCGTACGCCGGGTGGCCGGCCAGCACCTGCGCGAGCGTGCTCTTGCCCGAGCCGTTCGGGCCCATGACGGCGTGCACCTCGCCGGCGTTCACGGTGAGCGTGATGCCCTTGAGGATCGGCTTGCCGTCGATGGCGGCGTGGAGGTCGTTGATCTGCAGCATATATGAGAACGGTGGAAAATGTATGAACGAAACGAGTCCCACCTACGACTCGATACTCGAACTCACAACCCGATACTGATCAGTTTCGAGTTCTGGGTTCAGGTATCGAGTCGTAAGTCTTCAGCCAACGGATCCTTCGAGGGTGATACCGAGCAGCTGCTGCGCCTCGAGCGCGAACTCCATGGGCAGCTCCTTGAACACTTCCTTGCAGAAGCCGCTCACGATCATGCTCACGGCCTGCTCGGCGTCGAGACCGCGCGCCTTGAGGTAGAAGATCTGGTCTTCACCGATCTTGGACGTGGAGGCCTCGTGCTCGAGCGTCGCGCTGTTGTTGCCCACCTCCACATACGGGAAGGTGTGCGCGCCGCAGGCATTGCCCACCAGCATCGAGTCGCACTGCGTGTAGTTGCGTGCGCCCTCGGCCTTGGGCAGGATCTGCACCTTGCCCCGGTAGCTGTTCTGGCCCTGCATGGCGCTGATGCCCTTCGACACGATGGTGCTCTTCGTGTTGCGCCCGATGTGGATCATCTTCGTGCCCGTGTCGGCCTGCTGCTTCTTGCTGGCCACGGCCACCGAGTAGAACTCGCCCACCGAGTTGTCGCCCTGCAGGATGACCGACGGATACTTCCAGGTGATGGCCGAGCCGGTCTCCACCTGGGTCCAGGAGATCTTGGCGTTGGTCATCGCCTTGCCGCGCTTGGTGACGAAGTTGTAGATGCCACCCACGCCGTGTTCGTCGCCCGCATACCAGTTCTGCACCGTGCTGTACTTCACCGTGGCGTTGTCGAGGGCCGCGATTTCCACCACGGCCGCATGCAGCTGGTTGGTGTCGCGCTTGGGCGCGGTGCAGCCTTCCAGATAGCTCACATACGCGCCTTCATCGGCCACGATGAGCGTGCGCTCGAACTGCCCGGTTTCCGCGGCGTTGATGCGGAAGTAGGTGGACAGCTCCATGGGGCAGCGCACCCCCTTGGGGATGTAGCAGAACGAGCCGTCGGAGAACACCGCGCTGTTGAGCGCGGCGAAGAAGTTGTCGCTGTAGGGCACAACCGAGCCCAGATACTTGCGCACCAGGTCGGGGTACTCGCGCACCGCCTCGCCAAACGACATGAAGATCACGCCGTACTTGGCGAGTTCCTCCTTGTACGTCGTGCCCACGGACACGGAGTCGAACACCGCGTCCACGGCCACACCGGCCAGACGCTTCTGCTCCGTGAGCGAGATGCCGAGCTTGTTGTAGGTCTCGAGCAGCTTGGGGTCGACCTCGTCGAGCGACCCGAGCGGCTTCACCGACTTGGGCGCGCTGTAGTACGACGCGGCCTGGTAGTCGATGGGCGGATAGCTGACGTTGGCCCAGTGCGGCTCCGTCATCGTCTGCCAGCGACGGAAGGCCTTGAGGCGCCACTCCAGCAGCCACTCCGGCTCGTTCTTCTTGGCGGAGATGAAGCGCACCGTGTCTTCAGTCAGACCCGGCGGCAGGGTTTCCGTCTCGATGTCCGTGGTGAAGCCGTACTGGTACTCGCGATTGACCAGTGACTCGATCGTCGAACTCATGCCTGCTCCTGTTGCACCGCCGTGAGGGGTCCTGACATCCGGTATTCACACCGCCCGCAGCCCCCGAGTCGATGCGCCAGGCGCTCGACCGGGACGCCCAGCAGGCGTTCCACGAACTTCGCTTCCACTTCGCATGCCGCCGGAAACCGGTCGGCGATTTCACGCAGCGCACAGTTGTGAATGCGCAACGTGAGGCTCGCGGGTTCCACTTCCGCCATATAGCCCTTGGAGGTGAGCAACTCCGCCACCAGCGGCACCCGCTCCTCGAGGGGCAGCGCCTCCAGCACCGGTCCAGCCTCGTCGGCCAGACGTTGCCAATCGGCTTCCAGAACCGACTCCACCGCGCGATCACCCGTGTGGGTCCGCAGCAGGTCGAGCGCCGTGGCCAGCATTTGCACGTAACTGCGGGGGAACAGCGCTTCGCCGGCCGGCGTGAGCGAGTAGGCAAACACCGGTGCCCCCACCCCACGCACCACCCGCTGGTAGCGCACCAACCCGTCTTCCTCGAGTGCCTTGAGGTGCCGGCGCAGGGCGTTGGCCGTCAGCCCGAACTGCGAGCCCAACTCGCCCGCCGTCAGCGGCTGCGCCTTGCGCAGCGCCACCAGCAGATCGGCCCGAACCCCACGAAAGCCCCCAAGCGCGCCAACCACATCTTCCATCACGACAATATAGCTCGGCTTTAGTCAATAGGTCAACGAAACCGTTCACGAATTCGAGGGTACGGAGTACGGCTGGTGCCGGTCAGAACGCCCTCTGTCACATGACAGGCGATTCATCAACCGTTCGGCCCCTGTTGCATTTCGCTCCGGGCGTGCAGCCTGCATATTGCTGCCGCTCAACTTGCCAATTCGCCTCTTGCCGCCGAGGATCTCCCCCCAGTGCGTCTGACCGTCATCATAGCCGTGGGCGTGTTGTTGGTTGGTCTGCTGGCGCTCGTGCGGGCGCGGCGGCTTACCCGCGAATCCATCGAACGCGACGGGCTGTCCCGATTCCGCGATCATTTCCGCGGGCGCTACCCCGAGAATCTCGTCTCGCAGGTGTACACCTACCTCGCCGAGCAGCATGGGGCTGTGGAGCCGCATTACATCGTCAATCCGCAGGATGACCTGGCGCGGGTGTACGGGCTGGCCGATCTCGACCTCGAGGATGCGGTGCTGGTGATTGCCGACCGCGCCGGCGCCCGTCTGCCGCGGGCCAATGAACTGGACGAGCTCAAGACGCGGGTGCAGAGCGTGGAGGACCTGCTGGTGTACCTCGAGCCCTACTTCCGTCCCGAAGTCGTGAAGGGCTGAGCGCTGGACCGGTATCAACGGCTCCGTCGTCTGCAGGGCCCGGCGATACGCGCATGCGCGACATCCGCGATGGCCGTGTTGCTCACCGCTGCCTGCTCCAGTGGTCCGCGGCCCGATGCGTTCCCTTGTCCCGCGCCGGCGCCCGCCGCCGCAGAGCCCACGCCCGAGCGCCTGCCGGCCACGCCGGCCCATGCCGGGCCCCGCGACGCGGGCATCAGCGACGAGGATCTGCATGAGCTCTGGTCGCGTCAACTCATGGTGCCGGTGGAGGGCGTAACGCGGGCCCAGCTCCGCGACAACTACACCGCGGGCCGCGGCGGCGGCCGAATTCATGCGGCCCTCGACATTCTCGCTCCCAAGGGCACGCCCGTGCTGGCGCCCACCGATCAGGTCATCGGGCGGCTCGATCGCGGCTCGGTCGGAGGCATCTTCATCTACGCCCATGACGCCGAGGGGCGCTTTGTGTACTACTACGCCCATCTCGAGCGCTACCGGCGCGGGCTGGCCGTGGGGGACCGTGTCGCCAAGGGCTCGGTGATCGGCTACGTTGGAACGACGGGGAACGCGCCGCCCGACACTCCGCATTTGCACTTTCAGGTCATGAAGCGGGGTGCGGGGCGTGCCTGGTGGGATGGACCGCCCATCAACCCGTTCTCCTTTTTCGCGACCGACGGCCTGAGGCCGTGAGTCTACACCAGCGTTTGACGCAGCATTCGATCCCGGACGGGACATGAGCATGACCGGCAAGGCGCGCGCGGAGCTGCGCGCCGAAGCACATCACCTCAGCGTGCAGGTTCACGTCGGCCATGCCGGCGTGACCGACGCGCTGCTGACCAGTCTGAGCGATGTTCTGCGCACGCACGAATTGGTGAAGGTGCAGGTGGCCAAGGGCGGCGAACTCTCCGCCAAGGACGCCGCCAACGATCTGGCGCAGCGCCTCGGCGCCGAGGTCGTGCAGGTCATCGGCCGCACATTCACCATCTACCGCCACAATCCGGACCTCAAGCGGGGAGAACTGCCCCCCTGGCGGCGCTGACCGCCGCCGGCCCCTCGCATTCCCGACAGCGCTTGTGACGGCTGCCCGTCACAGTATCTTGAGCTGCAAGCGGACCCAACTCTTTTCCGGTCGCGTCTGACCCGAGCCTCGCTCCCATGCCCTACGTCATTACCGAAGCCTGCATCAACGTCAAGGACAAGTCGTGCGTGGACGTCTGCCCCGTCGACTGCATTTACGAAGGGCCGGATCAGCTGTTCATCCATCCCGACGAGTGCATCGACTGCGGCGCCTGCGAGCCCGAGTGCCCGGTCACGGCCATCTTCCCCGAGGAAGACGTGCCGGTCCAGCTCAAGAGCTTCATCGGCAAGAACAAGGACGTGTTCAACAGTGCCACGCCGCCGGGGCGTCCGACGCGCTGAGCTCGCTCTTCGCGTCTCAAGTCAACGCGGTACCAGGAGTACGCGACGCAAAACGGCGACCCGCATTGGGTCGCCGTTTTGCGTTGTACCGGTGTGCAATGTTGTCGTCGCTCAGTCGAGATATCGGGCCTTGAGCAGGAAGGCGCCAATGAGCGCGATGTACTGCAAAATGGTGGAGCGCTCGCTCCACATGGCCTCGGCCCAGTCGTGCGGTCCACTGGTGGAGCCTTTGGGCGGCCGGCCGAACCAGCGCGGGGTGCGCTTCTTGTAGTCGAGATATTCCTGCCCGAAGATGGACTCGAGCACGCCTTCTTCGTAGCGCACGATGAAGGTGTACTCCACCGCGAACACAATGAGCGCCACCGGCAGGAACCAGTACACACCGCTCACCACCGTGAAGCCCATCCAGGCGAGGAAGTTGCCCACGTAGAGCGGGTTGCGGCACCAGGCAAACGCGCCGTAGGTCACGAGGCGCTGCACGTCGCGTGAGCGTCTGCGCGTTACGGTGCCCGCTGCAGCCACGCCCGCCGTGCGAATGGCTTCACCGAGGGCCACGAGGCCAAGCCCCACCGACCACGAGGTGACGGTCTGCGCGCCGGGCACAAGCAGCGGCACGGCCAGGAACGGCACCGGCAGCCAGCCGCGATTCTTGAACAGCACTTGCCCGATGCGTGCGGCAGTGGAGCGCTCCGCCTCGGAGATGACGGGAGCGGCGGCGTTGGTTGTCATGCCAGCGTGGAAAGAAAGTCGGAGAGAGCGTGTGTTGTCGCGGCGGGCCGTTCGAGGCAGGGGACGTGGCCCGCGCCGGCGATGATTTCGAGGCGCACCCGAGCCGCCGTCGGCAACGCTTCGGCGATGGCTCTGGCCTCCTTGATCGGCGTGAGCACATCGTCCTCGCCGACCACCACCAGCACGGGAACGCTAATCGTTCGGAGCGTCTCGCGTGAGTCCGGCCGGTCACGCAGAGCTTGGAGTGCCCCCACAATGCCCGCGACGGGCTGACGGGCCATCATGGCGCGCATGCCCGCCACTACCTCGGGGCGTCGCTCGCGTGTGGTGGCGCCCACCATGCCCTGGATCTGCGCTTCCGCAATGGCGCGCGCGCCGTCGCGGCGCACGACGGCGGCCAGTTCATCGCGTTTCGCACGGGCCTCCTCGCTGTCGGCGCCTGCCTTGGTATCACAGAACACGAAGGCCTTCACGCGATCCGGGTGCCGTCGCCAGAGCGCCATGGCCACATAGCCACCCATGGAGAGGCCGCACACCACGGCCCGCTCGATCTGCAACGCGTCGAGCAGGGCAATCACGTCGTCGGCATACTGATCGACCGAAAAGGGACCGTGGGTGGACGAATGGCCAAACCCCCGGAGATCCGGCACGATGCAGCGCGCCTGGGACGCGAGCGCAAGTCGTTGGGCGTTCCAGAGGTTTCGATCATGCGGAAATCCATGCAGAAACACGACCGGCAGGCCCTCGCCACTGTCGTCATAGCCCATGCGGAAATCGCCCAGCTGTGCGATCATGTGCTGCCCTCCGCTTCCCGTTCGTGTGCGGCCTCGACCTTGAGCATGGCCCGCTCCACGGCGCGCTCGCGCTCGGCACGCATGCGCAGCGGTACCAGCACGGCTGCGGTCACGGGCACGGCCACCATGAGCCCGAGGAAGCCAAAAACCAGCGTCATCAGCGTCTGCGCGACCAGCGTGATGGCGGGCGGCAGGTCCATCTCCCCACGCATGAGGAAGGGAATGAGCAGGTTGTTCTCGAGGAACTGGATACCCCAGTACGCAATGACGACGAACAGCGCCTTTTCCGGGGAGTCGACGAAGGCCATGAGCACGGCCGGGACCGCACTCAGAATCGGGCCCACGGTGGGAATGAACTCCATGAGTCCGGCGATGAAGGCCAGGGCAAACGCCGCCTTCACGTCGAGCACGAGCAACACGATCATGCTCACCACGCCAATCACCACCATGGCGATGAGCTGGGTGACGAGCCATTTCCGCAGCACGGTGGCGATTTCTGCCAGCACTTCGCGCACATAGGCGCGTGACGTGGCCGGCACCACCGCAATCAGCCATTCGCGATACACCTTGGGTTCAGCCCCGATGTACATGGCGAGAAACACCAGCAGCACGAACGCGGTGAGTGCGGCGAGGGTGTTGGAGACGAACGAGAACAGATACTTGGAGGCCGTACCGAGCCCGTCGCTCAGGCGGCGCTTGATGCGATCCGTGGGCGTTTCCGCGAGGCTGGTATCGGCCGCCGTTGCAGCCCCGGCCGGCCTTGCCGACCCGGCGCCCGGGGCGGGGCGGGTGCCCGGGGGGGTGGGGCTGGCGGCCGTGCTGT
>NZ_DLHL01000032.1 GCF_002483225.1 Gemmatimonas sp. UBA7669
TACTTAATCAGAGATTCCTTAGTGCTTCATCCCCGTATTGCAGCCCTCTTCCAGCACCTCGAACTTGTCGTGCAGGGTCTTGAGCGCCGCCTTGAGCGCCGCGTCATCGGCCTTCTTCACCATGGCCGCCACCTTCTCGGTTTCGCCGGCCAGGCCAGCCTGCGCCTTGAGCAACTCGGGCTTCTGACACGAGGCGGGCGCCTTGGACGACGCGACCGCCTTCGCGGCTGCCACCATCTCGCCCATCTTGGCGCGCGCCGGCGCGAGATCGTTCTTGTCCTTGGCCGGGTGCCAGGTGGCCATCATGAGCATGTGGTAGGCATCGAGCTCCTTCCAGGCCTCGGCCTTCCCATGCTGCATGTTCTTCATGTGCTCGGCATGCATGGCGGCGTGGTCGTCCTTCTTGGCGGGCGGCTGCGTCGCCTGCGCGCCGGCGGTGAAGGCAACACCACACGTGAGCGTCGCGGCCGCGAGGGCCAGGCGACGGGTGCTGATACGGGTCATGGCAACTCCGGGGAGTGAAATGTCCATCAGGATGACAGAAACGTAGCCAATTGGACCCGGACCGGGCGACGGGGATCCAGCCGGTGCGGATGAGATTCGGCCGGAGCGCCCCGCCGCGCTTCCCCAACGCCCCCGCCGGCCCCATCGTAACCCTAGGTCCCCGGTCCGCATCGGGGCATCCGGCGGCCTGCTCTGGCCGTCCCCGCCTCATCTCCACCCGTCCCCAGCATGATTCGCCTGCGTCGCGCCACCCGGCTGTGCACTGCCCTGGCTTTGGCAGCCGCCGTACCGCTCACGCTCCCGGCCCAGCAGCGCACCACGCCCAAACAGTTCTTCGGGCATGATATCGGCGCCGACTACGAGCTCCCCAATTACTCCAAGCTGCACCAGTACTGGATCACGATCGCCAAGGAAAGCGATCGGGTGGTGCTCGACACCATCGGCCTCACCGAAGAGGGCCGGCCGCAGATCATGGCCATCGTCACCAGCCCGGCCAACCATCGCAATCTCGCGCGCTACAAGGACATCTCCACGCGCCTCGCCAAGGCCGAGGGGCTCGACTCGGCGGCCGCCGCCGCATTGGCGCGCGACGGCAAGGTGATCTTCTGGATTGACGGGGGTCTGCACGCCACCGAAGTACTGGGCGCGCAGCAGCTCACGGAAACCCTGTGGCAGCTCTCGAGCCGCACGGACCCGGAAACGGTGCGCATCCTCGATGACGTGGTCATCCTCATGGCGCACGCCAATCCCGATGGCATGGAGCTCGTTTCCGACTGGTACATGAAGGAGTCAGACAAGCTGCGTCGCACCACCAGCACCATTCCGCGGCTCTACGAGAAGTACGCGGGCCACGACAACAATCGCGACTCGTACATGAATGCGCTGGCCGAAACGCGCAACATGTCGCAGCAGCTCTTCATCGAGTGGCATCCGCAGATCATGTACAACCATCACCAGACCGGTCCCACCGGCACGGTGATGGCCGCGCCGCCGTATCGCGATCCGGCCAACTACTGGTTCCACCCGGCCATGATCACCGGCCTCGATCTCGTGGGTGCCGCACTCAATCACCGCTTCGTGCTCGAGCACAAGCCGGGCCTCACCTTCCGTCAGGGCTCCAACTACAGCACGTGGTGGAACGGTGGTTTGCGCACGACGGGTTACTACCACAATCAGATCGGCATCCTTACCGAAACGATCGGCAACCCCACGCCCATGCGCGTGGCCCTGGTGCCCGATCGCCAGCTGCGCTCGGCCAGCCTCCCGTTGCCCATTGAGCCGCAGGTCTGGCACTTCCGGCAGTCGGTGGATTATTCGGTGTCGGCCAACTACGCCTTCCTCGACCTGGCGTCGCGTTATCGCGAGACCTTCCTGTTCAACCGCTGGGTCATGGGCATGGACCAGATCAAGGCGGGTCAGAAGGACAACTGGACCATCTCGCCCAAGTGGGTGGCGGCCATGACGGAGCAGATCGTCAAGGATCGTGGCGGTCAGGCCGGTGAGCAGGGTCGCGCCGGTGGCCCGCGTGGTGGCGGCCAGGCCAACCCCGGCAGCGCCGTGGCCAACGACCGCTACATGGCCATGCTGCGCAAGCCGGAGAACCGTGATCCGCGCGCCTATGTGCTGAGCAGCGCACAGAAGGACTTCCCCACCGCCAGCAAGTTCGTGCGCGCGCTGCAGTACAGCGGTGTGGACGTGCACAAAGCCACCGCGCCCTTCAGCGCCAACGGCAAGCAGTTCCCGGCCGGCTCGTGGGTAATCTTCACGTCGCAGGCCTTCCGCGCGCACGTGCTCGACATGTTCGAGCCGCAGGATCATCCCAACGACTTCCGCTATCCGGGCGGTCCGCCGATTCCGCCGTATGACAATGCGGGCTGGACGCTGGCCTACCAGATGGGCGTTGAATTCGAGCGGGTACTCGATGGCCTCACGGGTCCGTTCGAGAAGGTCAACGGCATCTCGCCCATTCCGGGTGGCATGGTCGCCAAGGGCAAGGCCGGCTACTTCATTCATGCGGGCGTGAACGATGGCAGCACGGTGGCCAATCGTCTGCGCAAGGCGGGCGTGAAGGCCTCGCGCATTCCCACCGAGTACAAGGACGGTGCGACCACCTGGCCCGCGGGCTCGTGGTTCATTCCCGCCGGTGGCGCCGCCGACAAGGTCGTGGCGCAGGCCGCGCAGGACCTTGGTGTGAATGTGGCGGCGGCCAACAGCAAGCCCTCGTCGCTGCAGGCCGTGCAGCCGCTGCGCATTGGTCTCGTGGATCGCTACGGCGGCAACATGCCGAGCGGCTGGACGCGTCTCATCCTCGAGAAGTTCGAGTTCCCGTACACGACGGTCTACCCGCAGGAAATCGACGCGGGCAATCTCAAGGCCAAGTACGACGTGCTGGTCTTCACCGACGGCATGTTCAGCGAAGCCGCAGCCGGTCGTGGCTTTGGCGGGTCGCCCGACACGACGCTCATCCCGGCCGAGTATCGCCGGCAGTTGGGTCGTGTGAGCGCGGATCAGTCGGTGCCGTCGCTCAAGCAGTTTGTTGAAGCGGGTGGTCGCATCGTGGCCATCGGTTCGTCAATCGCACTGGGCAAGGCCATGGGTCTGCCCATCGAGAATCACCTCACTGAAGCCAACGGCCGTCCGTACGCGAACGAGAAGTACTACATCCCGGGCTCCGTGCTCGAGGTGGCGCTCGACACGTCGGCCACGGTGTCGGCGGGCATGGCTCCACGCCCGGCGGTGATGTTCGACAACAGCCCGGTCATGAAGTTCGGCGCCGATGCGTCGGCCAAGGGGCTCAAGGCGCTGGCCACCTTCGACACGGCCACGCCGCTGCGCTCCGGCTGGGCCTGGGGTCAGGACCTGCTCAAGGGTGGCGTGGCCATGGCCGAAGCCAACATGGGCAAGGGCACGGTGTGGCTGTTCGGTCCGGAGATCCTCTTCCGTTCGCAGGCGCACGGGACCTACAAGCTGTTCCTCAATGCGCTCGACGGCGGCTTCAAGCGGCCCGAGCGCGCGATGTAACGGCCAGCTGTACACGTTGTGACGCGGGCGCCGTCGATCAGCACGATCGGCGGCGCCCGTTGCATTGAGCCCGTTGCACCGCAGTTGCATTGAAGGCCTTCTGCCCGGGCAGGATATATTGAGGCATGGCCCTGTCCGTCCGCACCGCATTGTCCCATGCCGCCAAGCTGGCCGGCATGCTTGTGCCCATTGCCGTCGGTCTCGGGCTCGGCAAACTGGCCACGCCCTATCTGCCGCAACTCACGCAATGGGTGGAGAGTCTCGGTGCGTGGGCGCCGGCCGCGTTTGTGTTCAGCTATGTGCTGGCCTCGGTGTTCATGATGCCGGCCTTTCTGCTCATCATTGCTGCCGGTGCGATCTTCGGCATGGGCCGCGGCTCCGTCTACGTGTTCATTGGCGCGTCGCTCGGGGCCTGCACGGCCTTTCTGCTGGGACGCACCATTTTGCGCGGCTGGGTGGCCAAGCAGATCGCGAAGAATGACACGCTGACGGTGGTGGACCGGGTCGTGGGGCAGGAAGGGCTCAAGCTCATGTTCCTGCTGCGCCTCTCGGGGGTGGTGCCCTTTGTGCTCACCAACTACGCCATGGGCGTGAGTGCGGTGCGGCTGCGCGACTTTGTGCTGGCGCTGGTGGGCATGGCGCCCACCATCCTGACCTACACCATGATCGGCCAGGCCGGCGTGCAGCGTCCCGACCAGGCGGGCATTCCGCGCTGGGTGCTGGGGCTCGGCATTGCGGCCACGGTGGTGCTGGCCGTGATGCTCACGCGCATTGCCCAGCGTGCCATCCGCGAGGCCGATGCGCGGCACAACATGGAGGCGCTGGAGCCGGGCGCGCCCTAGCGCCCCCCGGTGGTGCGCGTCGCGGCGGCGGACGCGGCGATCTGGCGCTAGTTTCGCAGATGCGCCTCTCCCGTCTCCTGCTGGCCGGGCTGTGTGCTGCGCCCCTGCCGGTCCGTCCCAGTCTGCTGGCGCAGACTGCACCTGCCGCGTATCAGCTGACCGAAGCGATGGTCCCGATGCGCGACGGTGTGAAGTTGTACACACGCATTCTCGCACCGCGAGTGGTCGACGCGCCGCTGCCACTGCTGCTCGTGCGCACGCCCTACGGCATTGACTTCCAGACGCCGCAGAGTGTGGCCGCAGGGTGGACGTTCATGGCCGGTGGCCCGGAACAGGTGAGCCGTCGTGGCTACATCCACGTGTTTCAGGACGTGCGCGGAAAGTTCCGCTCGGAAGGCGAGTTTGTCATGCTGCGTCCCCTGCGTACGAATCGCGCGGACTCCACGCAGGTGGACGAAAGCACCGACGCCTACGACACCATCGCATGGCTGCTGCGCCATGTGCCACAGCACAACGGGCGCGTGGGCATGACGGGCGTGTCGTATCCTGGCTGGCTCACGGTGCAGGCCATGCTCGATCCACACCCCGCGCTCAAGGCCGCGTCGCCGCAGGCCTCACCCGCCGACATGTGGCTGGGCGATGACTTCCGGCACAACGGCGCCTTCCGTCTGAGCTACGGCTTCGAGTATGCCACCATGATGGAGTCGGGCAAGGACGTGCAGCAGTTCCGCATGGACACCTACGATTCCTTCGACTGGTATCTGCGGCTTGGACCCTTGTCCAACGTGAATGCGCAGCATCTCAAGGGACGCATTCCGACATGGAACGATTTTGTGGCGCATCCCGACTACGACGCCTTCTGGAAGCGCCAGTCGGTGACGCCCCGCCTCAATCGTGTGGACGTGCCCACTCTGCATGTCGCGGGCTGGTGGGATCAGGAAGACTTCTACGGCCCCATCACCATTTATCGTGCGCTGGAGCAGCATGACCGCGCGCAATCCAATCGTCTGGTGGTGGGCCCCTGGAATCACGGCGGATGGATGCGGGGCAGCGGCGAGTCGCTCGGCCCCATTCAGTTCGGACAACCCACGGCGCAGTGGTTTCGCGATTCCGTCATGGCGCCCTTCTTTGCGGCACATCTGCACGACGCACCCGATCCGCGGCTTCCCGAAGCGCTCATCTTCGAAGCCGGCAGCAACGTGTGGAAGCGCTATGACAGTTGGCCGGTCAAGACGGGCGTGTCACCGCGCAGCCTCTACCTGCGCGAAGGCAGCGCGCTGGCCTGGGAGCCGCCCACACAGCGTGCGCGCGCCTTCGACAGCTATGTGAGCGACCCGGCCAAACCGGTGCCCTATCGGCCCCGCCCCATTCCCATGACCTACGGCGCGGGCTCCACCTGGAGCACCTGGCTCACCGACGATCAGCGTTTCGCACACCTCCGCCCCGATGTGCTGAGCTGGACACTGCCGGCGCTGGAACAAGATCTCACCATTGCCGGTGACCTGACGGTCACGCTGCACGCCGCCACCACGGGTACCGACGCCGACTGGGTGGTGAAGCTCATTGATGTGTATCCGGATACCGGCATGCAACCGCCGCGCATGAACGGTTATCAGTTCATGGTGGCCAACGAAGTGTTTCGTGGGCGCTATCGCACCAGCTTCGAAAAGCCTGCGCCCATCGTGCCCGGCACGCCGCAGCCCTACACCATCGACCTCCACACCCAGGCCTACACGTTTCGCAAAGGCCACCGCGTGATGATCCAGGTGCAGAGCAGTTGGTTCCCGCTCATCGACCGCAATCCGCAGACCTTCGTTCCCAATATCTTCGAGGCCAAGGCCTCGGACTTCCGCGCCGCCACGCAGCAGATTCATCGCAGCGCCGCGCACCCGTCACGCATTGTGTTGCCGGTGGTCACGCACATCCGGCCCTGAGCCGCAGCGTTCATCGGTACGACGAGGGCTCATCAAAATGTCATGTCACGCTCAGCGTTTCTTCATGGGACGCTGAGCCTTCGTTCATCAACGCATCATGTTCGTGCAATCCGGCGGGGGTACCGTAGCCATACACCCTTGACCGGAGCATGTGCATGTTGAACACGCTGATCGAATCCCGCGCCGTCGCGTCGCGACGCACTGGCAGCAGTGTCCTGTCTTTTGTCATTCACGCCGGCATTGTGGCGGTGCTGGTCAGCCTCACGGCGCGCGGCGTCACGCCAACGCACGAAGAGCCTCGTGAAGTGGCCGTGCAGATGACCGCGCTGCCGGAACCGCCCGCGCCCACACCCGTGGCCCCGCCGGCCGGCAGTCCGCAGGTGTTTTCGGCCAGTCCTCCACCCGCACTTGGCGCGCCGCCGCGCATGGCGCCGGTGGTGGTGCCCAACGCGCTCCCTCCTATCGACCTTTCGCGGCCGGTGACAAACGCCGACGATTTTGCAACGGGGCGACGTGGCGTGTCAGCGGCCCAGGGCGGCGTGGAAGGCGGCAGCGGTGTGCTGCCAGCCTCGGGCTACTTTTTCGAAGGACAGGTGGAGAAACCTGCCATGGCCCTGCCCGGCCAGGCCGGGCCCGCCTACCCCGACGTGCTGCGGAGCGCGGGCCTCGAGGGCCAGGTGTTGGCCCAGTTTGTGGTGGACAGCACCGGGCGGACGCTGCTGGACAGCTACACGCCGCTGCACAGCGATCATCCCCTGTTCACGGCGGCGGTGAAGAGCGCGCTGACCCGCCTCCGCTATCTGCCCGCCGAGGTAGGTGGGCGGCGCGTGCCGCAGCTGGTGCAGCAGACCTTTCAGTTCACGCTCAATCGGGACTGACGCGAACGCGCCCCGTCAGCGCTTCTCCATCGCGTCGCGCACGTCGAGCAGAATCTCGAAATAGAGCTGCTCGCGGCGATACGAGAAATCGAGCGCCGCCATCTGGGCCGGATCCTCGCTGGCCTTGGCGCGCTCGAAGGCTTCGCGGTACATCTCTTCCAGGTTGCTCAGGATGCGTTCGCGGGAACGGGACATACGCAGGGCCTCGAGGGCTTTGAAGGTCAGACGGGGCGGCGTGTCGTCCACCGTTTCGACACTTTCCTCGGTGTCGAAGAACTTTGTGAGCCGCTCCAGCACGAGCCGGCGGCCGCGATCAGGAAGGTTCACGGGGACGGGAAACGGACAGGGAAAGTACGGATGAAACGCGCAGCCCTCTTTGCCCGCGACGAACATCGCTGCGTGTACTGCGGCCAGGTGTTCGACGCCGAGGAACTGAGCGTGGACCACGTGCAGCCACGCATGCGGGGCGGCGACGGGTCCTCGGGCAACCTAGTAACCGCCTGCAGGGCCTGCAACACACGCAAGGCGGGCCGCAGCCTGACGGAGTTCCTGCTCGACGAACCGGAGTCCCGCCGGAACTTCTTCGCCCAGGCGCGGTATGTATGGCCACGACATCTGAAGGCGGTGGCCGAGGAGCTTGCGCGCCGGGGCGCAGTTGCGTCCCCTACGGAACTCGTGGAGGGGGTCCGGTGGCTGCGCAGTTCCGAGGCCATCGCCGATGTCGTTCAGGCACACGACCCAGAGCCTGCCGCGGTGCGGCCCGGCGACGGTACGGTGCTTGAACCCGCAGACCGGTCTCAGCAGATTTCAGGAGATGGCCGCGACGCGGCCCCACAACTCAGACAACCCGAAAGGGAGTAGCCACGGGACGGCCTGCATGCGCCGTCCTGCGGTGGCATCGTCAAGACTGCCTCGGCTTCGGCCACGGCACGGTGCCATCGGGCGAGTGCAGCACTCGACAGGCGAGACTTTCGCGAAGATCGGCGGGCGGACACGGATCATGGTGTCGGCGTGTTGGTGTTCGTGGAAGGCTCGCCTTCTCTGTTTGGGGTACTGGGTTGTGGGCGGTGAGACATGAACAACCACAGCAGCACACACACTTCGGAGCCACAGACTCCTGCACGCATGAACAACATCAAGGTGTTTCTCCTCATGGCCGGTCTCACCGGCCTTGTCATCGCCATCGGGCAGATGGTGGGCGGCGGCACGGGCGCCGTCATGGGACTCGTCATGGCCGCCGGCATGAACCTCTTCATGTACTGGGGCTCGTCGTCGATGGTACTGCGCTCGTATCGCGCGCAGGTGGTGACCGCCAACGAGGCGCCAGAGCTCTACGAGATGGTGGACCGCCTGCGCCAGCGCGCGGGGCTGCCCATGCCCACGGTGGCCATTGCGCCGCACGACCAGCCCAACGCCTTCGCCACGGGCCGCAATCCGGAGCACTCGGTAGTGTGTGTCACCGAGGGCCTGCTGCGCCTCATGTCCAAGGATGAACTCGAGGGCGTCATTGCCCACGAGCTGGCGCACATCAAGAACCGCGACATGCTGCTGCAGACCATCGCGGCCACCATGGCCGGCGCCATCGCCAACATCGCGCAGTTTGCGTTCTTCTTCGGCGGACGCAGCGACGATGACGAAGGCGCCAATCCACTCGTGGCCATCGCGCTGCTCATCATCGGACCCATCGTGGCCATGGTGATCCAGTTCGCCATCAGCCGTCAGCGCGAGTTCAAGGCAGACGCGGTGGGCGCGGAAATCAGCGGCCGTCCCCTGTCGTTGGCCAACGCGCTCACGCGACTCGATCACACGGCACGCCGCATTCCCATGGAGGTGGCGCCGAACGCGGCCCCGCTCGCCATTGTGAATCCGTTGGCGGCCTTCAGTCTGCGCGGCGTGAGCAAGTGGATGAGCACGCACCCGCCGACCGAGGAGCGGGTGGCGGCGCTCAAGGCGCTGGCCGCCGGGTCACGGTAAGCGCGCGGCATTGGCGACTCGAGACTCAAGACGCGTAACCTGAACCCAGAACTGATCAGTTTCGAGTTCTGGGTTCGAGTTTCGAGTCGTTGGTTCGCACTCCACACTCACCACTTGTACTCAAAGCTCAGAGCGACCCGAACTGTCGGTCAGCTTTGAGCTTTGCGTTCAAGTATTGAGTTCTGGGTCGGGCACAGTGACGCCCGGTGCATCCATGCGGTGAAATACCGCGTCCTCCACCACCCGCCCACCGCACAGGTGCTCGACCACAATGCGCTCAAGCAGCTCGGGCGTGAGGGCATGATACCACACGCCCTCCGGGTACACCGCGAGGATGGGGCCGCCCATGCACACGCCAAGGCAGGGGGCTTCGCTGCGCTTGACGCGCGTGGGGCCAAACAGCAGCCCGTGCTTCTGCAAGAGCGACGCAAGCTGGGAGTAGATGTTGCGCCCGCCGCGTCCGGTTGAGCAAAACCCGCCCGTGCACACCAGCACGTGGCGGGAGTACCGCTCCATGTCGGGCCGCGACACTCGCAGCTCCGTCATCAACGCCACCAGTGGTGACCGGCGCTGCCGCGCTCAGTCATGCGGGGACCCGGAACGCCGTTTCCGCTCTGCATTGCGGCTGGCGAGACGCTCACGTACCAACAGCAACATGCCGCGCATGGCCAGCCCGGTGCCAAGTAGCGAGACGGCGATACCACGCACGCCCTCGCCCTGCAGGTAATGTGCAGCGGCAGCCGTCATGAGAAAGCCGGAACCAGCCAATACCAGTCCCTTGAGCTGATTGGCGTTCCAGTGACCGCTCCGGGAATGCAACATGGCAGCGCCGAGCATCCAGGCTCCGCCCGTTCCCACAATGGCGGTGGCCACCGTATCGCGATCGAGCTCCATCTGCCGCTCCGGTTCGGGAATGTCCCACGCGAGTGCGAAAGCTACCGGAGCCCCATGAGTGATGGAACGGCGGGCGCAGCCCAAATTGCGGTGATTCGTCCCTGCATGACGCATGGGGAACAAATGCGGTGCGTGAACTCGTGGTTCCCTGCCCCACCGTGCGGGTCGCCGCCGCGGCACAGAGGGCGGATCAGCCCTTGGTCAGCCCCATGATGACCTCCACCACAATCAGGGCCACAATGGCGATCTCGAGCGTTTCGCTGCGCGCTGCCTGCGCCTCACCGTTCAGCATGGCGTAGGTGTCACGAAGAATTGCCAGCTTGCGGTCGATACCCGCGCGCCAGGCCTTGCCGCGGAAGAGTTCGAGGGCCGCCGAGTACACACGCGCCAGATACACGTCGTCGGTGACCTTGAGCGCGTTCTCCACGCGCTCCACCAGTTCGGTGCTGTCGGCGACCCGCTGCTGCAACCCTGCCAGCAACGAACCAAACCGTCGTCCGGGAAACACCGCGCGCCTCGCGCGAGCCCGCTCAATGGCGTCGTACAGTCGCGGCAGTTCCTGGTCGAGCAACGCGTCGTAGTACCGCAACTCCAGCAGCTGCGCGTTGGCAAACTCCAGGATGTACTGCACATCGGTGTCGTGCGACCCGGGTTCCACGATCAGCGCACTCTCCCATGCCAGGACCGCGAGATCGTCGGCATAGTAGCTGAAGCGATGCGGCAGCAACTCACGGCGAGCCTCGACACTGAGTGGCCGCACCTCGCTCAGCAGGAGCGGCGCCATGTCGAGCTGCGCGGTGTCAAGCTGCGCCAGCGACTCGGTGAGCAGCCTGGGGATTGCCGGGGCGACGTCCCCAACGTCGTGACCGGTCGGCATGTCTTGCCCTTCAGTGAAATGTGACACGCGAAAGACCGTGTACTCCTCGTGCACGTCGGCCACCACGGGCCGGTCCACCGCCGGGGCAATGCGCTCGGTGAGCAGACGCAGATGATGTTCAATGACGGCCAGCACACCCGGATGATGCTCAAGCCGGCGGCCAAAGGCGGTAAACGCCTCCCAACTGAGGGCCGACGCCGACGCAAAGCGCACGCGCAGCGACACCACACCAAAGTCGAAAATGCGCGCCGAGATTTCTGCATCGTGACTGCTGTCGCCCAGCACCACGATTTCCGTGCCCAGCACCACCGTGATGGGTGGATTGCTGATCTGTAGCGCCTGGGCCTCACCCCGCACGGGCCGCACGCGCTCGGGGCCGCTGGCAGCCAACAGGTCGAGGGCCCGCGTCAGATCAATGGCATAGCCGACGTCGTACAGTCGGTAGGCAATGGCAGCGGCGCCGTGGACGTGGAGCATGAAGAAAAGCTAGCTTGCAGATGGCGTCCATGGTGGCCTCAAACCTTCGGACGCCGGCCGCGGCGCCGACGCCGCGGTCTCCCGTCTGCCCGGAAGGATGCGTTTATGTCACCGCTGAGTGCCCTGCCCGGCCTGCCCGATCCCGTCATCGTGGCCAAGGGCTATACCCATCCCGACAAGCTGGTGAGCACCGAGTGGCTGGCCGCCAATCTTGGCGCCCCGTCCCTGCGCCTGCTCGAGTGCAACGAGGATGTGCTGCTGTATGATGTGGAGCACATTCCCGGCGCGCAGAAGCTCGACTGGCATGTCGACCTCAATGATCAGGTCGAGCGTGACTACATCACACGCACCGGCTTCGAGGAGTTGCTGCGCGCGCGTGGCATCGACGAACACACGCCGGTGGTGCTCTACGGCGACAAGAACAACTGGTGGGCCTGTTACGCGCTGTGGGTGTTCGAACTCTTTGGTTTCGACAACGTGCGCATTCTCGACGGCGGTCGCGCCAAGTGGCTGGCCGAGGGTCGGCCCACGACCGGCGAACGCCCCAGCGCGGTGCGCAGCAGCTACGTGGCCCGCGAGCGCCATGACTCGCGCATCCGTGCGTATTTTGCCGACACCAAAGCGCACATGGAGGCGGGATTGCCCATGGTGGATGTGCGCTCACCGCAGGAATACACGGGCGAGAAGCTGCACATGCCCGACTATCCGCAGGAAGGTACGCTCCGCGGCGGACACATTCCCGGCGCGCGCAGCATGCCCTGGGCAAAGGCGGCCGAGGCCGACGGCAGCTTCAAGAACGCCGACGCGCTGCGCGGTCTATACGAGGGAGAGTTGGGTCTGTCAGCTGCAAGCCCTGTGGTGACCTACTGCCGCATCGGCGAGCGCTCCAGCCATACCTGGTTTGTGCTGACCTACCTGCTCGGCTACACCAACGTGCGCAACTACGACGGCTCCTGGACGGAATGGGGCAATGCCGTGCGTGCGCCCATTCGCAAGGGAGATACGCCGTGAGCACCGAGTCGCTGAAAGACACCACCGTGACACCCGTCATCGGCAAGCCGCCATCAAAGGTGGTGGTGACGTGGGACGGTGAGCATCGCTTTGATGGGGAGCGCGCCAGCGGCGGTCCGTCCATTCGCATGGATGCCAGTGGCAAGACGGGGCCAAGCCCCGTGGACACGCTGCTCATCGCCCTCGCCGGCTGCACCGGAGTGGACGTGGTGGATATTCTCGCCAAGCGCCGCACACCGGTCGAGGACCTCCGGGTGGAGGTGGAGGGCGAGCGCTTTGCCGGCGTGCCGGGGCGCGTGACGAAGATCCACCTGATCTATCACGTGAAAGGCGCCGGGATCGACGCCGTGCACGCCGAGCGGGCCATTGAGTTGGCCGTCACCAAGTACTGCTCGGTGCGGGATTCGCTCGATCCCAATATGCCGGTGACATGGGAGCTGCGGCTGACGGCTTGAACTGATCAGTTCCGGGCTCTGAGTTTGAGCGTCAGGTTCTGAGTACGCGTCTGCAACTCACAACTCGAGACTCAAACGCAGAACCCGGAACTGATCGGTTACTTGATCAACCCGATGCGCTGAATGACCGGGTACAACCACTCCACGCCGCGCGCCGTGACCATGGCGTCGTCCTCGAGCGGAATGCGGACCTTGGCCCCGCCCCAGTCGGGATTGGGGGTCCACGCAAAGAGCTCGATGCTGAACGGATTGAAGGGCTTGATGGCAAACGTCATCTGCCGCGGATTGAACCACGCGATGCTCGGCCCACTGCCATGGCCGCGATCCCCCACACTGTGGCAGCCGATGTTCACTTCGACCTTGTCGTCGCTGCCCACCTCGTTGAAGGTGCCCTGCATACGGAATCCACCTTTGGTGATTTCCGTCTTGAGCTGCTCCACCATGGCACCGGCCGTGGGGCCGGGCACGATGGTGCGGTGAATGATGTCGCGCACCTTGAGTGCATTGTCGAAAGCCGTCTGAATGCCCTTGGGGACTGTGGTCTCGCCCGGCTTGAGCACGTAGGCAATGCGCTTGACGTCAGTCCAGGTGCCGAGGTAGCCCACGCCCCAGTCGATCATGAGCAGGTCGCCGCGCTGAATGATGCGGTCGTTGCTGGTGGCCTCCACGCCACGCGGCCCGGTGATGTACACACTCGGCATGTCGAAGCTCGACCCGAGGCTGCGCTGCTGCAGCTGATCCATCATCCACCAGGCCACGTCGGCCAGTGTGGTCACACCGGGCGTGATGATCTCGTTGCTGAGCGCGCGCTCGGCAATTCGGCGCGAAATCTCGCCCGCCTCGCCCAGCGCCACCACCTGCGACACGGTGTAGCCCGAGCGGAAATCACTCACCACCTTTTCGCTGCTCACCAGGCGTGACGCGAACTCGGGACCCAGTTCCTTCACCAGCCGGTCGTAGGAAGTCTTGGACAGCCCGTCGGCTGTGCCGATTTCCTCCGACATGTTGACGGCAATGCGCTTGGGGTTGCGCTCGGCCACAAAGGCCTTGAGCGGCGCAAAGCCACGCACCTGATCGTACACGCCGCAGGCCTCGAGCAGGGCACCGCTGGCACCTATGGCCACGCGCTCAATGCGATTGCCACCACGGTCAGTGAAGATGTAGTAGCCCACGCTGCCCACATAGCCGCGCCCGAAGTCCTCGTACATCGGGTCGAACTGGTTTTCCTTCATCATGGTGATCCACATGTCCACCCCGTTGTCACGCATGGCGGCGGGCAGAATGCGATCAAACTTGTCGCGGCGAATCTGACACTGGCGCTCCCATCTCACCTTGGCCGGTTCGGCAGCAGGTTGTGAGTGGGCTGCCGCCACGGGGAGGGCGGCCATGAGCAGGGAGGGAACAACAAATCGGAGGCGCATGGGCAGGTCTGGTTGAATGACCTGCCCAACTTCGCCCCCGATCCGGGAATGGCAAGACGTGATCCCGGTTTTGCCGCTATTCCTTGCCGTTCATGCGCCGCTCGAGCCAGGCAATGGCCTGCGTATCGCGGGTCTGGGCCAGCGCCATGATGGCGGTGCGGCGCAGCTCCCGGTCGGGTAACGATTCCGCCAGCTTCTGCAGCGCGGGAATGGCTTCGTCCTTGGGGCGGCGAGCCATGGCCATGATGGCCGTGCGGCGCACTTCACGATCACCTGGTTCGTACGCGATGGAGTCGAGCGTAGCGGCCACACGATCGCCCACGACCTCACCCAGCCAGAACACCGCGCTGTTGCGCACGTCCTGCGAACGCGAGGAGTCACGGGCCATGCGCAGCAAGGTGGCTCCAGGCGTGAGCGAGTCCACCAGCAGCGCCGCATTCATGGCCGTGCGCGCCACCTTGTCGCCGCCCCGCTCGGCCTGACGCAGCAGCCAGGCGCCGCCTTCCGCGGCACTCACTGCCCCCAGATCGGTGACGGTGTCCTGCGGTACCCACCGCCCACCCACATAGTGGCGCAGGCTGCGTGTGTCCCCCTCTTCGCGCACGACGACAATGCGCACCGGCCCACGATCACAGATCGTCTCCACATCCTTGCTGCTGGTCGAGCCGTTCCACATGCCGTAGTAGGAGCCGGATCGTCCATCCCGCGAGCGATACCAACTGCTGCCGTTGCCGCACACGTAGGGCGCGGCGGGCAGCGTGAAGCGCAGGGTGCCGTTGCGCACCGCCTGGATGCGCGCGTCGAGTGTGTTCTGCGCGCCGAGTGACTGCGTGGTGCCCGCGCCGATGACTGCCGCGAGCGCCCACGCCATCCACGGCCTGAGCGCCTGCGGAGTGGTCATCGGTCGATGATCTCCTGCAGCAGCTGCAGGGCACGCGGATCCTTGGTGCGGGAGAGCGTGCTGACGGCGTACTTGCGCAGCTCCGGGTTCTTCTCGTTGCGGGCGATATCGAGCAGCTTGTCGATGGACGCCGAGCTGCGCGACGAGGCGAGCGCCCCAAGTGCCGAGCGCTTGAGTTCGAGATCGGTGGCGCGATCGTAGACTTGCACGATGGCCTTGGTCGCAGCGTCCGCTGCCTCGCTGTTCGCGCTGGTGACGTTGCTGGCGTGCTGCCCCGACATGCTCACCCTCACCGAGGTCGTCGGCAGCATGGACACCGCATTGCGCCGGATGTCCATGGCTTCGCGTTCGTCCAGCGCGACGTTGATGAGGAAGTTGCGTGAGTCGTCTGTGCGGCGGCTGGCAATGAGCCCCAGCATCTGCATGCGATAGCGCGTGGACTCGGTGCGACTGAAGGCGTCCTTGAGGAAGCTGGTGCCCTCGGCCTTGCCCGCTTCGGTACGCATGTAATAGCTCATGGCCTCCGATCGCACTTCATCGCCCGCACGCGTGTCGAGCGCGATCTCCCGCAAGGTGCTCATGGCCTTCTCAGATTTGGAGCGCGAGAGGGCATACACGGCACGCTTGCGCAAGTCGGTGTCGTCGCCCGTCTTGGCCAGGCCGATCAGCATGTTCACCGCTTCGTCGGTGGGCACGTTGGCCAACCAGAACACCGCCTGCTCACGCACTTCCTTGTCGGGGTCGGACTTGGCCACGTTGATGAGGATGGACGCAGCTTCCGGCTGCTTGCGCGAGGCCACGAGCCACACGGCCGTCCGGCGGAGCTGCTGCGTGCAGGGTTCGCGGCGAGCCAGCACCTTCTTGAGAATCGGCATGGCCTGCTCGGGGTCCATCTGCATCACGGCATTGAGCGCATCGACCCGCTCGTCGTCCTTGCTGTTGGGGCAGCCATCACTGGCCACCTGACCGGCGCGTCCCACCAGGGTGGTGGCGACGCGGGAGTCGTTGCGCCCGAGCTGTCCGTCAATGCGTGTCCCGAGCGCGGTGGCGTCACCACGCGTGGCCGCCTTGGGATACTCGCGCTGCTGCAGAGCCAGCGCTTCGCGTGCTGCACGCAGGTTGGCCTCTCCACCGAGGCGCTGCAGTGCAAAAGCTTCCCAATACGGCGCGTCGGGCGCGTAGCTGCTCTTCGGGTAGCGTTCGTGAATGCTGCGGAAGAGATCCGCCGCCTTGCGATACGCGTCGCCGGAGAGCGCCTTGCGTGCTTCGCGATAGAGCGAGTCGGCCGGGTCATCCTGCGCCCAGGGCGCGGGTGTTTCCGTGCGATAGCCGCGTCCACCGGTGCTGAAGCCGTAGGCAAAGCCGTCAGCCAGGGATTCAGCGAAACCGATGGCCATCGGTGCCACGGAGGCCGAGACCGAACTGGCGACACTCTGTGCCATCTCGGCAATAGGCGCCGCGGCAATGGCCATCGCCGCTCCCTCCGCCGAAAGCCGCGCGCTTTGCGCAGCCATGTCGGCAATAGCGGCGCGGTCGAGCTTTAGCCCGGCCATGTTGCGCGCCATCTCTTCACCGGCGCGCGCCATCTCGGCGCCTGCCCGTTCCATCTCCCATTCGAAGTCGCTCCAGGCACGCGCCGGCCGCGGCGCCGGGGCCGGGCGAGGCGCCGGCGTCGGCTCACTGGTGGGAGCCGGACGCGCGGGCCGCGGCGCGCGCGGGGGCTGCCCTTGAGCCTCCATGAGCGTGGGGGCCAGAGTCAACAGCGCCACCAGGGCCGCATGTCGCGAGATATGTGCGTGAACCATCAGTCGTCGCCTCCGTAAATGGCTTCGTCGACTCGCGCCGAAGCCGTGACCACCGCGCGAACGCGGGTGAGCAAGTCGGTTTCCTGCATCGTTTCCTGCGGCGCCCGCTGAGTCTCCGGCGCACTGCCGCGCGCCTGGATGACCTGCACGAGCACCAGTTCGAGATCCTGCAGCAGCCGCCGCGTGCGTTCATCGCGCAGCTGCGGTTGATCGAGTAACAGTCGGGTGGTGGTCAGCAATTCCTTCGCGAGTGGCGAGAGCGTGTTGGCAGCGTTTGACGCGCCACCATCACCCACTGACGTCAACAGCGACACCGTACGCGCCAGATGCTCCTGCATGGCCACATGCGCCGGATCGTCACGCCGCGTCTGGCTGTCGGTGGGTGTATCACCGAGCGCCAGGGTGGTGGACGTGTCCACACCCACCGGCTTGCCGGCCGGTGCGGACGGCAACGTGACACGGCCGATCACCACACCGATGACAAGCACTGCCGCCAGTCCCGCCGCTTGACGGGACCAGCGCGACCAACGCGAGGCCGGCAAGGCGACCACCGACACGTCGGGCGTCGGGTGCATGACCGGCGCAGCCGTTGACCCGGCAGACGAGGCGCTGTGTTGCCGCGCTTTCGAGAGCCGCGCCCACATCATTTCGCGCGGCACCTCGATGTCGGCATCGAGTTCGTCCACGGCGTCGCGGGCGAGTTCGCGCATCCAGGGCTCGAGCGTTACCTCGGGCACCGGCACCTGCGCATCGGGCCGCGGCTCGTGTGGGGGCTGTGGTGGTGTGGGATCTGGGCGATACGTCATGGGAACTCCTTGCCTGGCTACGCCGCCGGCTATGCCGACGCGTGGGACTGTGGGGCGAACGCAGCCAGCGCGTTGCGCAACTTCTCGCGGGCACGGAAGAGCTGTGACTTGCTGGTGCCAATGGCACAGCCCAGCGCCTCACTGATCTCCTCGTGCGTGAATCCTTCGACATCATGCATCACGAACACCCGCCGGGTGCCCTCGGGTAGCGCGGCAATCGCGGTCTTCAGTCGCGACTTGAGATCGGGATCGCCGTGCTCCGGGGACCGCGACGCCACGTGTGTGGCGTCGTCGAGCGGCGCGGCAAACGCTTCGCGGCGTTTGTGGGTGCGCAACCCGTTCAGCGTGATCGATACGGCGATGGCGTGGAGCCAGCTCGACAGCGCCGCATCACCGCGGAACTGATCGAGGCGACTGAAGGCCCGCAGAAACGTGTCCTGCGTCCATTCCTGGGCCAGCTCGGGCCGACCGCTCATCCGGAGAATGAGCCGGTACACCCGGTCCACATGCCGGTCGTAGAAGTGCCGCTCCGCCGCGGGATCGCCGGACCGTAAACGGTCCAGCAGTTCCGCGTCGGTCATCGGCGCCGTCGCGGCCGGTGAACTGTCGTCGTATCGATGCGCATGCATGAGCGACCTAAAGACAGGGGGCGACGGAAAAGGGTTGCATGCGGATTGGACGGCGCCCTATTGAGACATTGATTTCCGACACATGGCGAGCCCAGCACCACCGGAGGGTGCGTCCTACTCCGCCCTCTCCGCCGTTTCCCGCGTATAGGCGGGCACCGGAATGGGCTGCGCCGCCCCCTGGCCCAGCTGCCGCCCCTGATCGCTCATGACGCGCGTCAGGAAACGCTGCCCTTCGCCAATTCGCTCCACCTCTTCCGCCATCGAGTCCATGGCCTGCCCCATCTGGTCGATGCGGTCCAAGAACGCCGGGGGCAACGGAGCCGGCGCCACGGAGCTCTTCTTCCAGATGCGCCGCGCGTAGGCCACGGCAATGGGCATGAGGACAAAGATCGTGAAGACGATGGGGATCATGAACACCTCGTCGGGCGGCCCGCTCTGACGCGGCGGCGGCGGCGGTGGCACGACGGCTCCCGGCACCGCGGCCGCCTTGGCCACGGCCAGGTCCGCTTCGGCAATCAGCTGTTCCACCCCCAGGATGCGGGCGTCCGTTTCCTTGAGCCGGGTTTCGAGCCCCGGGCGCTCAGCACCCGTCAGCTCCTCAGAGCGCAGTTCGTTGCGCAGGTCCCGTCGCTGATCCTCCAGCCGCTCGAGCTGATTGCGCAGTTCCTTGCGCTGATTGATCAACCCTTCGTACACGGCTGATGCCGTGGCTTCACCGGTTTGCACGACCACGTCGGCCACTGGCAGGGCTGGTGCCGGGGGAGCTGGTGGTGGTGGTGGCGGCGCGACGTCTTGGAGCGGCATGCGAACCCTGCGGGGCGGGAATACGGAACGCGCGGTCTCAGGACCGCAACTCAGGTCCCCTACGTTCAGCCCCGTGGGCAGTTTCGGCAACTGCGCTCGGACTCACGGCCGGCCGAGCCGGACCAGTTCAGGCGCGCCGGGCGAGCAGGCGGGTGTTGCGCCAGTGGGCGCGGATGACGGCCGTTGCCCCGACCGCCACCACAAGTGCTTCCTCAAGTCCGCCGCCGGTGAGGGGTCGCAGGCCAAGCAGGGCGACTAGCCCGGCGCTGAACCACAGCAGGGGGGAGGGAGACCGATGCGTGCGAGTGGCCGGCAGAAGGCTGCCCAGCCCAAACAGGACAGCAAGACCCAGAAAGACCTGCTCGACAATCGGGGCGACCAGACCGGCGGCCCCCATAGCGGTAAGCAGGCCCATGGCCAGTGCCGAGGACAGGCAGTGCACGGCACAGAGGGCGCTGGTCAGGATGCCCGCGCGATCAAGCCAGGACGCTGGCCCGACCGGGGTGTATTCGGCGGAGAGTTCCGCCGGCTGGGCTGCCGTGGCGCATTGCATGACGAGACATGATACTTGTTTATCATATCCAATTCAAGAGTTGGCGGCGAGACGCGCAAACGCTCCCCCGCTTGACCACGGCGCCCGAGATTGGCAGATATAGAGGCTCGCCCCGTTCGGGCGAAACGCCCCGCTCGGGGCCTCCCATTCAAGAACGCGCACACCGCCGGAAATGGTGGCGCATGCTGGAGCTACCATGGCCAAAGAAGGCATTCATCCGCCGTACCACCCGGTCGTCTTCAAGGACGCGTCCACGGGTGCGCTCGTTCTGACGCGCTCGACGATGACGAGCGACACGAAGATCAAGCTGGAAGACGGCAACGAATACCCGCTCATCCTGCTCGAAATCACGGCTGATTCGCACCCGTTCTACACGGGCACGCAGCGCCTGATCGACACGCAGGGTCGCGTCGACAAGTTCAAGAAGCGCTACGGCCGCTGAGCCACTGCGCTGGACTGCGAACGCCCCGGACGCGAGTTCGGGGCGTTTGTGCGTTGTGGGTTTGGTGGTGACTCAGAACTCATCACCTTCACTCAAAGCTCAGAGCTGACCGAGAGCCCGGTTAGCTCTGAGCTTTGAGTTCAAGTGTTGAGTGGCGAGTGTTCTTTCCCTCACTCCCCCGGCGGCTCCGTCCCCGTCAGCGTCGCCGTCACCAGCAGCACCCAGGCCGCGAGCCCCAGCTCCACCGCCACACTGCGCCGCGCGGGCAGTTCCCCGCCGGCAATGCGCGAGCGCTGTCGTGCTCCAATGACCAGCATCACCAGCACGAGCCCCGACTTCACCAGCAGCATCTGGCCGTACTCGCTGCCCAGAATGACACGGGGCGCCTGACCGTTCAGCAGGCGCGCCCCACTCAGCATGCCGCTCATCACCGCGAGAGGGGCCACGATGGTGGCCACTCCGCTGAAACGCTGCCAGCGCGCGTCCACCTGCCCGCTGTGCTCGCCGTGCGCGGCCCCCGCACGCGTCGCCAGCCAGGTGAACAGCAGCCCACCCATCCACGCGCCCACGGTCCAGACGTGCATGGCGTCGAGGACACGCGCCGCGATGGGCCACTGGGCATCGGCCGCCGCATGGCCGAGCCCACCCATGGCTACGGCAAGCGCCGACGCGGACATCAGGAGCCCATAGGCCACCGTGCGCGACAGGGGCAGACAGAGCGCGATGGCCGTGACCCATGCGGTCACCGTCAATACGACAAAGCCGCGCCCCCATCCGGTTTCGCGCACGAGCATGGCCAGCTCGCTCCACGGCATCTCGAGCGCGAGCAGTTGCTGGCGGGCGAGCAGAAATGGCACGAGCAGCAACACCATGGCTGCCACCACGGCCACAATGCGCGCCTGACGATCAGACCTGGAGTTCGTCGCGTCGTCGTTGCCATCCCCCGAACTGGACGACGCCGCATGCTGCGTCCCACGCATGACGCCGAGGAGCCCACGACCGATGGCCACCAGGGCACCCAGATACAGCAGGGCGCGGACCCACACCAGCAGCGCGTCGTTCATGGCGAGAGCATGGGCCGTGTCGCGCCAGTGGTGCTCAGGACCCGCTGAGCCGGACGGTGAAGCCGAAGGTCCCGTTCACCACGTGGCCGTCTTTCGACATGGCCTTCCACGTCACCGTATAGCGGCCGTTGGTGAGTGGCGCGGTGAAGCGCCCTTCCACCGGGTCACTGGCGTTTGCGCCGCGCGTGAGCTTGGCGACCGGCACCGACGCGCCCTTGGCATCCGTGACCGCAATGCGCGTGGCCGGCAGATCGGCCGGTTCGGTCAACCAGAGGCGCACGGCGTCGGGCGACGAGGTCAGCGTGCTGTCCTTGGCGGGAAAAGAAGCCTTGAGTTTGAGGTGCGGGACGCGCGCGGCGCTCGCAAACGTTGAGACCCCGCCGACCAACGCGATGGACAGCAGCGAAACCCGCAGGGACATATGCATCAACAGCTCCTGAGAGAGGGGCGCTTTACGTGGTGTAAAATGACGGCTTCCCCGGCCGGAGGCAAGCACAAACTCGGCCGGATAGACGTGTGCGCCATCTGGGCGAACATACGCACGATCACGGCGCCGAGTGTGGCGTCGCCGTGTGTGACGTCGCCGTATCAGGATGCGACGCCTGATCGAGTGCTTGGATCATACCCTGCAACGCGTCGAGCGGCAGATCCACGCCAATGAACAGCGCGGTCGGTGCCGCCTCGGCATGTGGCCACGAGCGATCGAAGCGTACCTGGCGTCGACCTGGCACGCGATGCCACACGAACATGGGGCCCGGCTCGTCCGCGAACCGCACCAGCCCCTTGGCCCGGACAACCGATTCGGGCAGTTGCTGCACAAAGGCCGTGAACTGGCGACGATCCACCACATCCGGCAGGGGCAGCGTGGCACTGCCAAACGGATGGCGGTGCGGACGCGACGTGCTGGCGACGGCAACCGCGTGAGTTTGTTGTCCGCGATGGGTTGCCGACGCGCCGCGCAGTGACCGCGTCAAGGTGTCGAGCTCCTCGGCCAGCGCGACGGCATCCGTCTGTGATGCACGCGGATTAAGTGCCGTCAGCGCGTCGCGGACGCGCTGCGTGCTCGCCGGGCCAAGTCGCTCCGTCCAATTGAGCACGAGGTGCGTGGCGGTACTCACCTGCGCGCGCTCCAGCCCGTTGTGCCACCAGCGACGCTGCCAACGTCCCGCATCCACCACGGTCACCTGCAACGGCAAGGAAAAATGTGAGAGCCGCGCGTCCGCACTCAGATGCGAGAGCAGTTCGTCGGTCTCCGTGGCGCCGTTGGCCTCGATGAACATCACGGCCCGCTCGTCGTCAGTCTCGGGAGGCACGGCATAGAGCGTATCCAGCAACTCACGCAGCGAACCGCAGCACACACACTCGCCATTGAGCGGCGTAACGAGCGCTTCCAGCTCGCCGAGCCGGGCGGCGTCGATGGTGGCGTTCTCGAAGTCGTTGAGAATGACCCGCGAGCGCGTTCCGCGCGCATGCAGCGCCGGAATGAGCTGAGACAGCAAACGGGTCTTGCCGGCCCCGAGAAATCCGGCCAGCAGCACGAGCGGCATCATGTCTGCAATCAAGAGGGGGGACGGTGCGGACACCAGCAGCGGCGGCGGTACCGGCCGGTTGGCGTTCGAAAGCACGTTGATTAGGTTGATAATGCATTATCGCTAACTAATCCGGAGAAACCATGCCAATCCCCCGAGCCGTGCGGCGCGGACTGCAGTGGACGACCCTGGCCGCCATCGCCCTCATGTGGAGCCTGCGCCCCAGCGGCGCCCCGGCGACCTTTGCCGCAAGTGGACGGGCTGCGGCGTTCGCGGCGAGCGGTCCCGTGGCCACGCATGACGCGCTCATAGCGGATGACGTGATCACAATCGACTGGCGGCTTCTGCGCGGTCTCGATTTTCGCAAAGGCACCAGGAGTGACACGCTGCGTTGGCTCGATGGTCGGCGCGTGCGCCTGCCGGGATTCATCGTGCCACTCGAGGACTTCCAGGAGCGCGCCAAGGAATTTCTGCTCGTGCCGTACTTCGGGGCCTGTGTGCACCTGCCGCCACCGCCGCCCAACCAGATGGTGTACGCCACGCTGCGCAGCGAGTTGCCCATGGCCACGTTCTACCCAGTGTGGATCGAGGGCACGTTGCGCATCACGAACTACAAATCACCCTATGGCGTCGCGGGGTTTCGCATGCAGGTCACCCGAATGACACCCTACGAGGACAAACAACCATGAACGTTCGTCGCACGTTGCTTACCTCTGGCATCACCATGCTGATGCTGCACGTCACGCCCGGCCCGCTGCTGGCGCAGCATGTGCATGGCGCGGCCACACTCGATATCGGCATCGAGGGCAAAGCGGGACAGGCCACCCTGCGCGCCAGCGGCGAAGACGTGTATGGCTTCGAGCGGGCGCCGCGCACACCGGCCGAGCGCGCGAAGCAGGAGGCCGCGCTCAAGTTGCTGCGCGAGCAGGGGGCCACACTCATTCGCTTTCAGCCGGCGCTTGGCTGCAGCGTGACTACGGAAAGGGCGCAGGTCGTCTCGTCGAGAGGTGGACACGACGAGGTGGAAGCTCGATATCGCATCGCCTGTCGTCAGGCACCGGCGGGCAAACCGATGACGTTCGGCGTGAGCCAGGCCTTTCGCGGCATCGAAACGCTCACGGTGCAGCTGGTGTCGGACACGGCGCAGACGTCGCGCAAGATCGTGAGGGACCGAGGGACCGTCACACCGTGAACGTGTGCGTCAGTCAGCCACGCTGAGCCGCAACTCATCGAGGAAACCGCGCGCGCCTCGGCGAAGGAGCGAGGCCACATACAGGAGTGCCAGCACAGCGATAGCCGCGACCTGCCACCACACGACAGGTTCCGTATTCGCCACGGCAGGCGCGGTAGCCGCGAGTTCAGGCCACAGCAGGTTGAGCGCCACGCCCAGTGCCACCGCCGACAAGGTCATGGTGGCCGCGAACACCAGTGCCGCACGATCCCCGTGCAGACGGGCCAGCACGCCAACGGTGGCCACGTTGGTGGCCGGGCCGGTGAGCAGCAGCGCGAGTCCCGCGCCGGGGCTCACACCTGCGCCAACGAGCACCGCCACCAGTGGTGTGGACGCCGATGCGCACACGTAGAGTGGAAATCCGATCAGCGCAAAGACGAGCACATCGACCCCAAAGGGCAGTTGCATCAGCCAGGAGCCGGCTAGCACCGGGTGCAACAGGGATGCCAGCAGCAGGCCGAGCAGAATCCATGGCGCGGTATCGTCCACCACCTGAACAAAACCGGTCTGCCAGGTGCGCTGCCAGCGAGTGGTGTCAGCACGTGCCGCATCCGTGGAGGTCGGCGCAAGCGGCAGTCCGCGCGCGCGGCGCGGTGTGAGACGACCGACCACCAAGGCCACCGCCAGCGCGGCCAGTGCGGCCGCGATCACCCGCAGCACGGTGAAGTCCGCGCCGAGCAGTGGAATGCTCAGCAGCACCGCATCGACGCCGAGTTCCGGCGTCGCAACGAGGAATGCCAGTGCAGCCGTGGAGGACACGCCCTGCTGCACCAGTTGCTGATAGAGCGGGACCACGCCGCAGGAGCAGATGGGCAGTGGCAGACCGACCAGAATGCCGGACCCCGCCTGACGCAGCCGAGAACCGCGACTCAGCCAGGCCAAAGAACTCGTCGGCAGCCAGGCATGCACGAGTCCCGCCGCAAAGTACGCGAGCAGCAAGGCCGGTGCGCTGTCGGCCAGCAGCGCAAGAAAGACGTCCTGCATCGGGGCTGTTGGTGACGCGAAACTGCCGGCGTCGCGGGTCCATAGCAGCAGGAGCAGCAAGGCGCCGCCAGCCAACGCTCCGAGGCCGTTCCAGCGCCGGCCAGATTCCCCGCCAATGACGGGGGTGTGCACATGCCCGTCCGCGGCACCGTGTGCGTGATCGTGCGTGTGATCGTGCGTGTGATCGTGCGTGTGATCGTGCGAGTGATCGTGCGAGTGATCGTGCGAGTGATCGTGGTCAGGACCGTGTTCATGATCATGCGCCGGGTGCGCCACGACGTGCAGCAGCGATCCGCCGATCAGGGCCTCGAACCATGCAGCACTGCCATGCGGCAGCTCGGCAAACACCGTGGGCTGCGCCACATAGCCTACCACGGTCATGGCCGCCATGAGTGCCAGCGCGGCCCAGGGCACCCAACGCGGCCGATCGCGAAAGCCCCACCAGATCATGAGGCTCACCGGCAACTGGTGCAGCACCACCCCGACGCCAAGCAGATTGGTCCCCTGCTCCGCAGGCGCAGCCAACGCCGTGCCATCGAGCACGGAGTGCACGATCAGCCCGCCCAAGGCGAGCAGCAGCACGGCGAGATGTGTTTGGCGGACACCCAGGTGCAAGAGGCGTTCGGCCACCGTCGGCAGGACAAAGCCGATTGCCATGAAGGCCAGCGCCCCATAGTGCGCATCGTGCAGCGCATGCGGCACCACCTCGAGCAGCACCAACCCGCCGATGGAGACGAGGATGAAGCCGTCGAGAAAACTCATGAGCGCCGGACGACGTCCGGCGAATCGCGCCACGAGGGGACCGGATCCCAGGGCAAGTAGACTCGCCGGGAGTAACGCTTGGGCCATCATGTGTGAACGCTAGCCACCCGGGCAAGCATTCGTTCACCTCGCGTCGCTGCTGGCCTCCTTGGTGGATAGCTCCTCATCGGCGAGCTCCTCGTCAGACCGCTCCTCGAGGGCCCACTCGGGGAACGGATCGGCAAACGTGGACCACAAGGCGGGACCGGCGCGCAGCTCCTCGTCGGTGACAAGGCAGGCGTCCAGCAGCGCCTCGAGTCCGAGCCGGTCGAGCCCCTGGCCAATGACGGCGATTTCCTGACGGCGGTCGCCCAATTCGGGATGCCACAGCGCCTCAAGATCGGCGCGCTGATCGTCGTCCACGTCCCAGCTGTCTGGCGGCGAGACGGCATACCAGAACCCGGCCGGATTCACTTCCACCAGTTGTCCGGCCTGCGACCAACTGCCCACGAGGTCGGGACGGGTGGCCACCCAGAAGAATCCCTTGGCGCGCAGCACGCCGGGGAAGCCACGATCAACCTGCTCCCACAGCCGCTGCGGGTGAAACGGTCGGCGCGCGCGATACACGAAGCTGGAGATACCGTACTCCTCGGTCTCCGGCATGTGCTCGCCGGCCAGTTCTTTTTGCCAGCCGGGCGCGGCCTCGGCGGCTTCGAAATCAAAGAGGCCGCGGCCAAGCACGACGCGGGGCGCCACGACGCCACGCACCGATGTCACGAGTTCCGCATCGGGATTGAGGTGGCGCAAGATTGCCAGCAGCCGCCCGAGTTCCTCGTCGGAGACGAGATCGGTCTTGTTGAGCACGAGCACGTTGGCGAATTCCACCTGATCGATGAGCAGATCGGGAATGGTGCGTTCATCCTCTTCGCCCAGTGCCAGTTGCCTGGCCTTGAGATCGTCGAGTGAGCCGAGGTCGTGCAAGAAGCGGTGCGCATCAACCACCGTGACCATGGTGTCGAGCCGCGCCACGTCGGACAGCGACACGCCTGTTTCGGTCTCGAAGGTGAAGGTCGCCGCCACCGGCAGCGGTTCGCCGATGCCCGTGCTCTCGATGAGCAGGTAGTCGAAGCGACCCTCTGCCGCGAGACGGGACACCTCCTGCAGCAGATCGTCGCGGAGCGTGCAGCAGATGCAGCCATTGGTCATCTCGACCAGCGTTTCCTGCGTGCGCGAGAGCGCGGCCTCGCCGCCGCGCACCAGTTGCGCGTCGATATTGACCTCGCTCATGTCGTTCACGATGACGGCCACGCGCAGTCCGTCGCGATTGGCCAGCACGTGATTGAGCAGCGTGGTCTTGCCGGCACCCAGGAAGCCGGAGAGGACGGTGACGGGCAGGCGGCGGTCCTGCTGCAGCGTGGTGGCCGCCATCACTTGGCCTCCCGGTAGAGCACATGGCGGCGCACCTGCGGGTCGTACTTGCGCTTCTCCATGCGCTGCGGCGTGCTGCGGGGGTTCTTGGTGGTCACGTACATGTGGTGACTTTCCGTGGACCGCAGTTTGACCTGGACGCGACCGCTCTTTGCCATGGGATGCTCCGGAATTGAGAAGTAGATATCAAGAACTTACTATCAACATGCGCCGACGAAAGCCCCAATCGGTTCCGGACTGAAATCAGGCGGCCGAGACGCTCCGGCCCACCCGATTGGCCAGTGCAGCCACCACCCCCCAGGCCACACAGGCCCCCACCACCGTATCGCTCAGGAAATGCGCCCCTGCCAGCACCCGCGTTGTCGCACAGCCGGTGGCCAGGCTGTACCAAATCCAGCGCGTTCGCGGAAACAGCCGGGCCATGGCAAAGGCGCCTCCGAAGGCCACCATCACGTGGGAGCTGGGCAGGCCCATGCCGCGATTGGACAACGGGCCGTCGGAAAATGCCCGGAACGCGTACCCGAAGACTTCCGCGTCAGGTCGCAGGCGACGGAACAGCAGCTTGAGCACCTCGGCCGCCGCGCCGCTGAGTGCCGGGCCAAGAAACAGCAGGAGCGCCGGCTTTCGCACTTTGATATGGGCGGCGCCGTGAAGCCTGAGGGCGAGCGCCCCGAAGAGCCAAGTGGGCAGAAAGCCCTGAATGCGCAGCAGGCGACCCAGGTCGCCGTCATAGATATTGGGCTTGCGCAGGTACTCCCAGGCCAGCGGGTCGAGCAGATGCGCGAGGACCACCGCGGCCGCCGAAATCAGGAGCCACTGGCGCCACGCGGGGCCAACATTGGAGGCCATGTCGGCCGTCGGTCGGGACTCATCGTACGCTGGCATGCGCGCAATCAATCGGGTGCCCGCGGCGGCCGCCACCACCACCGGCACGTGCCCTCTGTTCACGCCGATGGGGCTTGTCCCCATTGGGCGCCCCCACCCCGCATGACATATTGAGACCATGGAACGGAATACCCGACAGCGCGATGCCATCCGCCAGGTGTTCGAGGCCGTGCCCCGCCCGCTCGGGCCGGCGGAGGTCCTCGACTATGGCCGCAAGCATGTATCCAAGCTGGGCATCGCCACGGTCTATCGCACCATCAACTCGCTGGTCGAAAGTGGCTGGCTGGTGCCAGTTGAACTGCCCGGTGAGGCGCCGCGCTACGAGCGTTCGGGGTCGGCGCATCATCATCATTTCCGCTGCCGGGACTGCACGCGGGTCTTCGAGATTCATGGCTGCCCTGGCGACCTGCGCGAACTGACGCCGGCAGGTTTCCAACTCGAATCCCACGAGGTCGTGCTGTACGGCCTGTGCGCGCGCTGCGCCGCGGCGTGAGCGGCGTTGGTCCTGCCAGCCGGACTCTGACTCGCCGCGCTGGTTTCGCACTCGCCTCCCTGCTGTTGGTGGCCGCCTGCTCCAAGGCGCCGTCATTCGAGGGCATGGCCATCGACCCGCCGCGCGACATGCCCGCCTTCACCTTTGTGGACGCCGACAGCAGTCGGGTCGTGCTCGGGCCTGAGCGTGGACGGCCGATGGTGCTGTTCTTCGGCTACACCAACTGCCCCGATGTCTGTCCCACAACCTTGGCCGAGTGGGCGCGGGTGAAGAGCAAACTCGGCCCAGACGCCGGGCGCGTGCGCTTCGTATTCGTGACGGTTGACCCGGATCGCGACACACCCGCAGTGGCCCGTCGCTACGCCCGGCAGTTCGACTCCACGTTTGTGGGAGTCTCGGGAGACCCAGCCACCACCGCCGCCATCATGCAGGCCTACGGCGTGGCCGCAGGGCGCGAGGACGTGGGCAGTGCGGCCGGCTATCTCGTGAGCCATTCATCGCAGGTGTTTCTCGTGAACGGCGCCGGACAACTGGTGGCGCTCTACCCGTTTGGTACACGATGGGAGGCACTGGCCGCCGACCTCACGCAGGTGCTGGAGCAGGAGTCATGATGGGCAAGACCGGTCGGACAATTCCCCTGACTGTTGCGTTCGGCGCCGCACTCCTCGCGGCCTGCGCTGGCGACACACGCAGTGATACGGCGGACAGCACGCGCACCGCGAGTGCACCGCTGGTCGATCAGGCGGAGGTTCGTGACGCCTGGGTCCGGCCTGCCGACTCGGGTGCCATGAGTGCCGCCTACTTCGTACTGCGCACCGGTACGGATTCGATAGTGCTGGTCGGTGTGACGTCGCCTGTGGCGCGCGCCGCCGAGGTGCATGAGTCCATGCAGCACGATGGCACGATGCACATGCAACCGCGACCGTCGCTCACCGTTGCCGCCGGGGATTCGCTGGTGTTCGCACCGGGCGGCCTCCACGTCATGCTCATTGATGTGCTGCGCCCGCTGGCCGAAGGCGACACGGTGTCACTGCTGTTGCGCACTGCAGGTGGGGACTCGCTGCACGTTGCGGCGCCGGTGCGCCGGCCATGACCGGCGACACGCCGGCTGCCGCCACGTTCACGCTGCGCCGGGTGAGCATGCTGGGCGGTGTCCTGCTGGCGACGGCGGCCGTGGTGTGGTTCACCTGGCCACGCCCCGACACACTCATTCGCATCGGCGAGGATGGCGTGGCGGTGGTGGTGGATCGTTTCGGCCGGCTTGCGCCGCTGCCCGATACCGTGGAGGTGGGCGGCAGCGGCACGCGACGCGTCATTCGCGTGGAGAATCGGGACACGGCGAATCACCGGCTGGCGATGTTCAACATTCCGGCCGGGGAGCGCAACGACTACACGGTGCCGCGCGGCGTGTTCGGTGGTGAGTGCTCGGCGCATCCCACCAAGCGGCAACTCACGTTCCGTATCCGCTAGATGTCCAGGTTGCCCGAACGCAGCGCTTGGCCGCCGTCCACCATGAATGCCGCGCTTGACGACGAGCTGCGCGCACTCGAAGCCGCCGGTCTCAAGCGCGCCCTGCGCCAGGTGCAGCAGCGCCGGGGGGGCATGGTCACACTGGGCGGTGAGCGTCTCGCCGACTTTGCCTCCAACGACTATCTCGGCCTCGCCGCCGATCCGCGCATTGCGCGCGCCGCGCAAGCGGTGCTGCAGGCTGAAGGCACCGGCGCGGCGGCCGCGCGACTGATTTCCGGCAATCACCCCATTCACGAAACGCTCGAGCATGCGCTGGCCCGCTTCAAGGGCTGCGACTACACGCTGCTCTTCCCCACCGGCTACATGGTGAATGTCGGAGCCATCGGTGCGCTGGTGGGACGCGGTGACGTGATCTACAGTGATGCCCTCAATCATGCGTCGCTGATTGACGGGTGCCGGCTCTCCCGTGCGGAGGTTCGCGTGTTTCCGCACAATGATGTGGACGCGCTCGAGGCCATGCTGCAATCGGAGCGCACACAATTCCGTCGCGCACTGGTCGTGGTGGAGGGGGTATTCTCCATGGACGGTGACACCTTCCCGCTGGATCGCCTCGTGCCGGTGGCGCGACGTCATCGCGCGTGGACCTACGTGGACGACGCACACGGCTCCGGTGTACTGGGCGACACGGGCGCCGGCGCCATTGAGTCCTGCGGCGTGACGGGTGAGATCGACGTACTCGTGGGCACACTGGGCAAGGCCTTTGGTACGGCCGGCGCGTTTGCCGGTGGTTCACAGGAGTTGGTGGAGCTGCTCGTCAATCGTGCGCGCAGTTTCATCTTCACCACCGGTTCGCCACCCGCACTGGCAGCGGCCACGCTCGAGGCGCTGCGCATCGCGCAGGTGGAACCCTGGCGCCGCGAGTCGGTGCGCGCGCGTTCGCGGCAACTGCGTACGCGTCTTGCCAACGCCGGTCTGCCGGTGGGTGGTGATACCGAAGGACATATCGTGCCCATCGTGGTGGGCGATCCGCTGCGCACGATGGCGGTGGTGGCCGAGTTGCGGCGCCGCGGTTTTCTCGTGGGCGGGGTGCGTCCTCCCACCGTGCCGGCGGGAACCTCGCGGCTTCGCATTTCGCTTTCTGCCGTGCACCCTGTTGAACTGGTCGACGCACTGGCGGCGTCGCTGATCGAACTCCTGCGAGGTTCCTGATGGGCAACCCGATGGCCGATGCCTTCGGAGATGAGGATGCCGGCGCCCCGATCGCGCCCATGCTGCTGCATGATGCGGCGCATGTCTGGCATCCCTACACGCAGCACCTGAACGCGCCGTTGCCGGTGCCCATTGTGCGGGCCGAGGGGAGCTGGCTGTACGACCTGCACGGCAAGCCCCTGCTCGATGCCATTTCGTCGTGGTGGGTCACCACGCATGGCCACTGCCGTCCGGAGATCGTCGAGGCCATCAGCGAGCAGGCGCGGCAGCTGGATCAGGTGATCTTTGCAGGCTTCACGCACGAACCGGCGGCGGCCCTCGCGGCCGAGCTGGTGTCGCGGCTTCCGCGCGGGCTGACGCGCGTGTTCTACTCGGACGATGGCTCGACGGCCGTGGAAGTGGCCATCAAGCTGTCGCTGCAGAGCTTCGCCAACCGCGGCACGCCGCGTCGCCTCGTGGCGGCGCTTGAAAACGCGTACCATGGTGACACGTTTGGTGCCATGGCCGCCGGAGCGCGTGGCGTGTTCACTCACATGTACGAGCCGCTGCTCTTCGACGTGGCGCGGCTGCCCGACCCTTCGCAGGGGGACACGCTGGCGGCGCTCGATGCACTGATCGACGCGCGTGGAGCCGAGTTGGCGGCGGTCATAGTCGAGCCGCTGCTGCTTGGCGCCGGTGGCATGCATGTGTGGGACGAAGACGTGTTGCGGGGCATTCGCGCGCGCACGCAGGCGGCCGGAGTACACCTCATTGCCGACGAAGTGCTGACGGGCTTTGGTCGCACCGGCCCACTCTTCGCCTGTGACCGCGCCGATGTGCGTCCCGATCTGTTGTGCATGTCGAAGGGGCTCACTGGTGGTGTGTTGCCGCTGGGCGCCACGGCCGCCACCGAAGACATCTTCGACGCGTTCCGTAGCGAAGACCGGCGCAAGACCTTCTTCCACGGACACTCGTACACTGCCAACCCCATTGCCTGTGCGGCGGCGCTGGCTTCACTGCAGTTGTTCGACGAAGACAGCGACGACGACCGCGTGCGGCTCGAGGTGGCGCAGGCCACACAGCTCGCCACACTGCGTGGTGTGCGCGGCGTGAAGGCCGTGCGGCAGATCGGCACGGTGGGCGCGGTGGAGCTCGATGCGACACCGGGCTATCTCAGCGACATCGGCCGTGAGCTGGCCGCCTATGCGCTGCAGGAAGGCGTGCTCATTCGCCCCCTGGGCAACGTGGCCTACTGTCTGCCGCCCTACTGCACCACCGATGACGAGATTGCCTCGGTGTATGACGTGATCCATCGTTTCCTCGACGGCGCGCGGGCCGATGCTCTCACCTCGGGCGGTCCGATCGATGACTGACCCGGCGCGCCTTTTGCGCCTCGGCATCACGGGAACGGACACCGGTGTCGGCAAGACCGTGGTGAGCTGCGCACTGGCGGCGCGTGCGCGGCAGCTCGGCTTGCGGGTGGCCGCCATGAAGCCGTTGGAGAGTGGTGTGGAGGCGCGCGCAGCTGATGCCGATGCCATGCGCCTGGTGGCCGCCTGCGGCGGGCATCTGGACCCGGCACTCGTGCGTCCCTATCTGCTGCGCGAGCCGCTGGCGCCCTGGGTGGCCGCCGAGCGCGAGGGGGTGCGTATTGACCTCACGCGCCTTGATGCCGCGCGGGCTTCGTTGGAGCAGGAACAGGACCTGCTCATCGTGGAGGGCGCCGGCGGTCTGCTGGTGCCCATTACCGATGCCCTGTCCTACGACGGTCTCTTTGCATCGTGGCACTGCGAATTGATCATCGTGGCCGCCAACCGCCTTGGCGTGCTCAATCACACGCGTCTCACGCTGCTGGCCGCCCGCGCGGCGGGCCTCGCGGTGCGCGCGGTGGTGCTCACGGCACTGCACGACGGGGCCGATGATGTGGCGCAGGCCAGCAATGCCGATGCACTGCGCTGGCTGTGTCCCGACGTGCCGCTGTACCAGTTTCCTCACGTGTCGGCGATTCTGGACCTGGCAGTCCTTGCCGCCGCGGCAGAGGCGTCTGGCCTCGATGCCCTGCTCCGTCCCGCCGACCCGACTATCTTGCAGGGACGTGATACCCTGCGACTCCAGCCTTCCCGCACCTCATGACCTCGCTCACGAACTGGCAGTCTCTCGCCGACCAGGCCCTGGCCGGTGAGGTGATCTCGCGCGACGCCGCCCGGGCGGTGCTCAACGCCCCCGACGACGTCCTGCTCGACCAGCTGGCGGCTGCGTATCGCGTGCGCCGTGCCACGTGGGGCAACAGAGTGCGGCTGCACTTCCTGCTCAATGCGCAGAGCGGTCTGTGCCCGGAAGACTGCGGCTATTGCTCGCAGTCCAAGATCTCGGCGGCGGAAATCGAGAAGTATCCCATGCTCGCGCAGGAGCGCATTCTGGAGGCGGCCGATCGCGCCGCGGCACTCAAGGCCGGCACTCTGTGCATGGTGATCTCGGGTCGCACGCCAGGCGAAACCGTCTTTGGCAAGGTGCTTGATGCCGTGCGCGCCGTGCGGGAGAAGCACGATCTCAAGATCTGCGCCTGTCTGGGCCTGCTCAACGAAGAACAGGTGCTGCGCCTCAAGGAAGCCGGCGTGGAGACGGTGAATCACAATCTCAACACCTCGGCCAACTACACGCCGGAAGTGGTGAGCACGCACAGCTTCGAAGACCGCGTGAACACCGTGCAGGCCGTCAAGTCGGCCGGCATGAAGACTTGCAGCGGCGGCATTCTCGGCATGGGCGAGAGCGATGACGACGTCATCGATCTGGCCATGTCGCTGCGCGAGCTCGACGTGAAGAGTGTGCCGGTGAACTTCCTCATCCCGGTGCCGGGCACCGAGTTCGCAGGCATGAACTCGCTCGACCCGCGCCGCTGCCTGCGCATTCTCACCTTGTATCGCCTGCTGCTGCCCACGCAGGAAATCCGCATCAGCGGCGGCCGTGAAGTGCATCTGCGCAGCATGCAGGTCATGGGCCTGTATCCAGCCAACTCCATCTTCGTGGGCGACTACCTCACCACGCAGGGCCAGACGGCGCGCGACGACCTGCGCATGATCGAAGACGCTGGCTTCGTGCTGGAGACGCCCGACGGTGAACCGTTCAGCGGTGACCCGTTCGAGGGTGTGCCCGAATCGTATCCCCGGGCACCGCTGCCGCTGGTCGAGGTGGGCTGAGTACGTAGCACAGCGCGAACCGCGTACTGCGAACCGCGCACTGCGTACTGCGCAGCATGACATCCGGGCGGGGCCGACGAGCAGGTGTTCGTCGGCCCCGTGTCGTTCGGGCGAGCTACTGGTCGTTCAGGGCGCGCTGCAACGCCTGCTCGAACACGGCGAGCGGTTGCGCACCGCTCACGCCATAGCGGCTGTCGAGCACCACAAACGGCACACCGCGAATGCCAAGCCGCGCCGCTTCGCGCTGACTCTGCGCCACATCCACGGCATAGCGTGACGTGCTCACGATTTCGCGCAGGCCCGCTTGGTCGAACCCGTGTGACGCTGCGAGCTCAACCAGCGTATTCGTGTCGCCGATGTCACGTCCGTGGGTGAAATGCGCGGCGAACAGAGCTTCCGCGAGTGGCCAGGGGTTGCCGCCGGTCTGCTGCGCGTGCAGCAGCAGGCCGTGGGCTGCCGCGGTGTTGGGCGCGCGCGTGATTGCAGCGAAGCGGAAATCCACACCATCGGGCGCTCCGGCCGTGGCGACCTGCGCGAACATCGGCTCGGCCGCAGCAGGGCCGCCGAACTTGCGCTCCACAAACTCCGACCAGGACATGCCGTCTGCCGGCATGCCGGGATCAAGCTGGAATGGTCGCCAGAGCAGGTCGAACTCCACCTCGGCTACGGCTTGGCGTAGCGCCTCGATGGCAGCAAAGAGCCGACGCTCGCCAATCCAGCACCACGGACAGACGAGATCCGCGTAAACTTCCACGGTGAGCCGGCGCTGCAGGGATCCCGTTGAGGGCGTCGTGACGTTGGCAGTCATGTCCGGAGTCTAGCAGGGTGCTGAAAAAGTCG